>JBJERX010000109.1:0-9281 GCA_051882495.1 Huintestinicola sp.
ATATTTGCCGTCACTTTCCGGCTTTAGCTCGTATGATTACCATTTATAGTGCTCCGCAATAAATAGAGCAGGTTATGACATATTACTCAGGTTCATATATGAGCCTGAGTAATTTTTTAGCATACCACTCAGTGTATCATCTTGAGCGTTCAGCAAGAATTACATATTCTTTTCAACGGTTAGATAAAAATAACTATCAAATATTATTTTGAGCAACAAAATAATTTGCCCTCTGTCAAAAGGAACTCCCAAAAATGTGAACATTCCCCTGCAATACAACAAGTCGTTCGGGTAACTTACACAGTTGTCCGAACGACTTGTTTTAAGTGCAATATTTAATCAGCATTACTTGAGTGAAGATCAAAAATGTGGTGCGTGCAATTTAGTATCTACTTTTCGGTATTTAAACGTAACAAACCATTTGTAAATCATATGGTTCAGCTTCTGCAAATTCTTTTATTGGGCGATCTGTCAGTTCAGCTCCCATAGCTTTATAAAAAGCAATAGTTTCTTCGGATGAGCATGCAGAAATATACAAAGCCTCTGCTCCGACCTTTCGGGCTTCTTCCTTACCTATATCAAACAGTCTCCTTCCGATCCCCTGGACTCTGCAGTCAGCCGATACATATATCATATCTAAAATCATATATGATCCAACCAAATCTTTTTTTAGCCCAATGAATCCAACCACTTCATCCTTTTCAATTGCAAGATATGTGATATAATCATCACTGCTGATTTTCTTTGCCACAGAACGTTTTTCTTCCATATCCCAGTCTTCTGTATAAACACAGTCTACCAGAATATATTCACCATTGTGTTTACGATAAACTTTTTTTACATCATGTTTTCTTTGGTAATTGTCCAATGAATCCGGCTTAAAGTTTTCTGTTGATAATAATTCAATTCTAATCATTTTTATCTCCTTAAAATCTATATCTGTTAAGCCCTACGACTTAAACTGTCCAAGCCAATCTTTCATATACCGCTCTGTAGCAGAATGGATAGGCTGTAATGCCAAACGTTCATATTGCTTTTTTGCGGTCACTATGCTGTTGTCATCATCTATTTCCCTCAAAATATGATTTACATTCTGAGGAGTAAAACATTCTGCATTTGGTATCTCATTCAAAGCAGAAAGTCGTCTGTGATCGGCAGAAAGGTCTGCTGTTCCCGTGATTGACAAAATAGGTTTTCCGTATTGTTTAAGGAGCGAAACAAAATCGTCCGACGAATATGCAGCGTGTTCTTTTACCCACTTTGCATTAAGCATAGTTCCGCCAAAGAACACTCTGTTTTTTTTTGCATCAACACATTTTTGGAACATTACCTCAACCTTTGCATCTGTTTTTTCCTGTGATGTCTGACTTTTGAGGAGCATTCCGAGCAATCCCTTTTTCTTTGCAAATTCATCTGCCGCAAGACGATTCTGATAAAGCAGAGCGTCCTTCATACTGATTGCAGCTCCTCCCAAAAGCAATAGTCCTGCCGTATCTTCTTTGGTCGAAAGCAGAGTGGCTATCATAGCCCCTTCACTATGACCGCAGACGATGAGCTTCGTTTCATCAACATAGGGCAAGGCTTTCGTGTAACGAATTACAGAAACAGCGTCATCTGTAAGGTCGCTAAGTCCTGCCATGTCATAGCTGCCCTCTGTTTCAAAAGTCCCCCGCTTGTCATATCGAACAGTCACAAACCCAAATTCCGTAAACATATCCGAAAGATTTTTATACAGGTCTGTTTTAAATCCCTTTTCATTTCCATCACGATCAGTCTTTCCTGTTCCCATTATCAAAACAATAGCAGGATATTTTTTGCTGTCATCGGGATAAGAAACTGTTGCACCAATAGAAACGTTGCCTTTGATCGTAATACTTTTTTCTTTTATAGCCATGCTTATTTCCCTTCTTCCTCTATCGGAGCAGAGATGAAAGATACACTGCGTATTTTTCCATTTTCCTCTGCATCCTGATATTTGCCTGTGACCGCCGCAATATCCCGCATAAGGTTATCAAAGCTTTCGTCTGTCAGATTAAAAACACAAGTTCTCAGACATAAGCGGTCTTTTTGAGGGTCAACATTGTCTTTGCAGCTGTATTTATGAAATTTCATATACAACTCCATTAAGAATTGATACGCCGAATCCGAGATATTGCTGTCTGCGGCAGCCGACATTTTTTCTGCATTGATAGCAAGCAGCCTTTCCAAACTGCCCCTGACCTTTCGTTCCTCTTTTACAAGCAGGACTTCTTCTTTCAGCAGAGTGTTGATATGCCGATACAGCGTAGGTGCGGGCACATCTGAAATTGCTTCGGATATCTGCTTTGTTGTTGCTTCACCATGCGCTTGCAGATATTGCATCACCCGTATTCTCACCGGATTTGAAAGTACTTTTATCAGTTCCATTTTTTGCACCACCTTTATCAAATATGATTATATCATCATTTTTGATAATTGTCAAGAGGGAAAATATATTTTATGTAATTTGATAGGATTTAGATTTATTGTGCATACAATTAACAGCAGAACATGACTAACCTTTCATATTTCAAAAAATCAAGTAAGCTCATATACCACCAATTCAATGGTATATGAGATTACTTGATTTTCAGAGTATCAACGCACTAACTTAGAGATCTTTTAATTATGTGATGAAGAACTTTAAGCACGGTTATTGTCTTGGCAAACCATTATCGCCATGAAATCCTCACCAAATGGTTATGCTTTAGCTGCTTCATCAGCAGAAAGCACCTACACGGCTTCAAAGCTGTATAGTGAGAAGATTTGATTCGATTTATTGGTTGTCTTTTCAAGGGCGGTCTTTATGACCATCCTTGAAACAGGCATATTTTTTCCGATAAGCCTTGTCACAATTATCCATATCATTTTGCAGCTCTTCAAGAAAAAGGCTGATATGATACCCGTCAGTTGCTGCATGATGACAGGTTATCGACAGCGGCATTATAAGTTCCTGACCTTCTTCAAAAAACTTTCCCGCTTCAATAGAGGGAAAATAATAAGGTTTGTTTTCATAACTGTGTACCGAAAAGCTGTTAAAGCTGACCCAGGGCAGACAAGATACAGTATATGAATTTGGCGGCGGAGGCGTAAGCGGCTGACATAATACACCATGGTTTTCTCCGAAGCTGCGCTGATTTTCAATATAGTTCCTATAGAATTCACCTAAATCATCATTGTATTCTGTCCACATAAACGAAAATGTTTTGTCATCATCATGAAACGAAGCATAAAGCGGAGTAAGAGTGTCGAAATATCCGAGCACACCTTCTTGCTCTGCAATTTTAAATTCGGTCTGCCTGTTCAGATTTTTGGTGACAAGCCAGAGATACACGGGAAAAAATTTCATTCCGTTGCTTTCCGTAAATCGTTTTAGCTTTGTAACGTTCATATTTACCGTAAGAGAATATCCGGTAGGCGCCATTTTGGAAAAGTAATAGAAAACCTGAGCTCTCGGCCAGCTTTGCATATCAATGGGTGTAAATTTCATTTCAATACAACTCCTTTGTAGTATCTTTATATTATTATATCATTTATACTACACGGAATCAATCTACTTATCGTAGAGTTGTAATTGGGTTATATTTTAACATTTACGTATTTGATTCATAAACAATGTAAAATCTATACTGCATCGGGTATTGACATATCCAAGGGGATATGGTATAATGCAAGTATACTAAATATATCCGAGGTGCAAAATGGGCAGAGAAAACAAAAAAGAAGCGGTTGCGGCAATACACAGAGAGCAGATAATGAAGGCTGCCGGGAAACTTTTTTCCGAAAAGGGTTATGCTCAGACAACCATAGAAGACATTTCAAAAAAATCCGATTACAGCCGCAGAACAATTTATGCTTATTACGAGAGCAAAGATGATATTCTGCACCATATAATCGAAAAAGGTCTTGAAGAATTAAAACAGGATATTGACGATGCCATTCATTCCGATGATGATTTTATCGGTACCTACAGAAAAATATGTATGGCTATGAGCAGGTATCAGCGTGAATATCCTAATTCTGCAGACAGCGTAAACAATGCCATTTCCGAAAATATAGATACGGAAAAAATATCGGATTGCGTAAAACATATTTTGATATTAGGAACAGAGATCAATACATTGCTTGCCGATTTAATTAAAAAAGGTCAGGAAAGCGGAGTTGTCCGCAAGGATATTATACCTGCGCTGACGGTGTATGTTTTATGGTCAAGCATTACATCGCTGCTTACGCTGAATCAGACCAAGGGAAAAATTATTTCCGAGCAGCATTCTGTTTCAGAAAATGATTTCCTTGATTATGGTTTCAGACAGATAATCAATTCTATTCTGGAGGTGAAGATCTGAAATGGAAAACAATAACACAAGCTTTTCGCTAATTTCGGTCGATGCTGCGATCTCCGAAAGACAGGTGACAAATAAGATACTTCTATGCAATGAGGAAACAAAAAAATACGGATTGAGTCTGACCGAACATCAGGCTTTGTCATTGGCACAAACCCGCAAAACCTCTCTGACAGACAGCAAGCGCATTGAGTTTGGCAGCGGTATTGTGGATAAGCTTATCATGGCGGTCTGCGATTCTCCGTATATCACACAGGAGATCTACGAAGAAACCCTGCATGAACTTATTGAGCTTTTTTATAACCTCAAAAATGATACCTGGGACAGAGTGTCCGATGATGATCTTATCAGCTTTATTAAAACGGCTTTTAACGGCTGCTGCCACGGCTCAATGGAGCTGCTTGCAGGAAAAGCTATGTATCTCGCCGAGCATATTCACAGTGGGAAAACCATAGACACCTTTTGCCTGAAGGAGGAATAACATGGGAGAAGCTCTTGATACTTTTCATCCGATCAATGAAAAACATTTAGATCCGCGATATTATACGGAGTCGTTAATTCAGCAGGCACTGTCATTGAGTTTACTGTCAGATACGGATATTACTAAGCTTCAATCCGAGCTGCTGGTACAGCTTGCCGAACAGTGCGAAAAATGGAATCATGGGGAAAGCAGTTCCGTTCCCACTGAAAAAGCACAGGAAATAATGACCTCGATTCTGTTCGTTATCGGCATAAAATTAAAATCCTGCCAATCGCCCGAACAAGCAGTTGAGCTGTTGAGAACGGAGCAGATCAAAGTCCTTTTTGAAAGCGGACTGCAAATAGTGCGACGAAAAATATCCTTCGCCGTACTTCTGCAAAAACGAATTGCGGACAATTTGCTTGAAACGACAAATGTTTACTACCGTTCCACCATAGTGGACGGTATCAACGGCTTTTTCAAAATGTATGATACGCAGTTTTCCGCCCACGAGATACATATTACCGCTGACTACCCCGTTTTTGCAGGCAGACCGGATCTGAACGGAATTGAATTTATCGAGCAATACCTTCGCTGCATTGAAGCGGAAAACAAATTTTGCGTACAATTTCGCTCGCAGGATATACATCACTTGTTATGCGGACTTACTCAGGATTACCGAAGCGTTCCAATGAATCTTTTTGAGTATGTGATGTTATCCGCATTAGGACTTGTTATGTCAGATCGTGATCCGCAGAAGCTTGATCTGTCGGAAAAGAATATAGAAAAACTGTACAGACTGTTTTCCCCAAAAACAGATGATGAAATTATGCTGTGCTTAAAAAAAGCTATGCTTTCATTACGCAAATACGGTTTGCTGCCAAGCTCGACCGAGCGTTATCTGGAAATGACATTGCACAAGCTTGTTTCTGAAATAAGTAAAGCTGTCAAAACGAAAACACTTGATAAAGTGTTTCTTGTTCCGTCTTATCCCGAGCGTGAAGTGAAGCTTTCGATCAACTACGGAGAACGGATGAATGACAGAAAATACCGGAAATTGGTGGAGCGGCTGCTGCAGACGGAAGAGAGTGAGGATAAGGCGGCACTTATTTTACAAGAGGTGCATTCCCTTGCAGATCTGCTTGAAATTTTATCGGACGCAGAGCTTTATGAAGATGATCTCAACTGCCTGATATGTATGCTGCCGCTTCCGACTTATGCCGCTCTCCTTTCAGAGTATCCCTGTGATGATTTTCTTAAACGAGAAAGCGAGCTGCTATTGTATAAAGCTTTGCAAAATAGGAAATACTCCCTTTCTTCCGCAGAAATGGAGCAGCTAAATCAAATAATAAATGCAGTTCGCACAGAGGTCTGCTAAAAAGGAGAAAAAATCGTGAAAGAAAAAGATTATATGTCAGAAAAGTATTTAAAATTATTTTTCGGGATCACATTATTATGGACATGGGTAGGAGGATTTGCTCCGGTAGTACTTGGGCTGACAGGAACGTCGATTGGTACTTTCCTGTTTTATTTCAGCGCAGGCGCACCTTCGGTAGTGGCACTTTTTCTTGTGTTTCTTACTTATCCAAAGCAGGCGAGGAAGGACTATTTTCGGCGCTGCTTTAGCTTTAGATATATGGGCGTAAAATGGTCGCTTATTACAATAGGGTCTTTTTTGGGAACAACTATTGTAAGCTTGTTTATCGGAGTCAAGCTGCTGAAATATGAAATGCCCACAATGGATTTTGTATATGCTATCTTGAAAAATCCACTGATGATCATTATTGTTTTATTAATTTCACTTATATCCGGTCCGCTTAATGAGGAATTCGGCTGGAGAGGATATGCACTGGATAGACTGCTTGTTAAGTTTGGGTTCTTTGGTGCCTCGGTAATTCTTGGGTTTATTTGGGGAATATGGCATTTGGCGTGGTATTTTACGCCGGGACAGGCACAATACAATTTGCTGCAGGACTCGGTTTTTCATGCGGTCATGTTCATTCCAAGCTGTATTATGCTAAGTATTTTCGTAAGCTTTGTTTATATTAAGACAAAGCGCAGCATATTGGCAGGAGCATTAGTTCATATGTTCAGTAACCTGCTTGGCAGTCAGCTGTTATCTTCTTACACAACAGAAATAAGTGCTGTGATCAGATACACAAATATGGTCTTTTTTTCATTCATTGCTTTATATGCTGCGAACTCCAAGCAATTTAAGCAGGAGGTAAAGGAACAGCTGAACAGTATTATGGATTTTGAAAAATCAGTGTGTTCTGAAAATTTAGAATAGCCATTTTTATAAAAAAGCTTTAAGGTATTATCTACAGAGCCGGACGTTTAAGGCGCAGAGTCTCAAAAGATTAGGAGGCTCTTATGAAAAAAATGTATGCCGAATTGATTGCTGATATTTCCTCGGGAGTAATCATTGCAATTTTCATTGTTCCGGAAATGGGAAAACTCAATGAACAGTTGAATGAATAGAATAATACAAAATCGATCCTTAATCCGCAAGTCGGATTCAGCGATGATTAATAGAGCAAATAACATTTTGATTGTTATGATTTATCAGTCAATCCATAGCTGCATTGTTATGAATTTTCCGACTAAGTATATTGTTGCAGAAAGGAAAAAGATGAAACAAGAACAAATAACAATTATTGAAAATGCAATTAGTAAAGACTATTCTAATATGACAGGTATGGTTATAATGAAAGATGGGAAAATCATTTATGAAAAATATTTCAATGGATGCACAGAAGCTGACCATATACATATTTCTTCAGCAACGAAAAGTGTTTTCTCCATCCTTTTGGGGATTGCATTGGATAAAGGATATATAAAAAGCATTGATCAAAAGGTTTTAGACTTTTATCCGGAATACACGATTAAAAGAGGAGAAAATACAATTCAAAGTATTACATTGAAAGATATATTGACAATGACTGCACCTTATAAATATAAGTACAATCCTTACACAAAATATTTTTCAAGTGAGGATTGGGTAAAATTTTCACTTGATATGTTAGGTGGTAAAGGTCGTATAGGTGAATTTCGATATGCTCCGATTATCGGACCGGATATTTTGTCAGACATTCTTATGAAAACAACAACGCAGCCTGTTTTGTATTTTGCAAAGAAAAATTTATTTGAGCCTTTAGGAATTATGGTTGACAATAATGTGACTTTTCGAAACAAAGAAGAATATATGGCTTTTTATAAAGCTACAGATGTAAGTGGCTGGGTAGCAAGTCCGACAGGCGTAAATACGGCAGGGTGGGGGCTTACTCTTTCGGCTATGGATATGGCGAAAATCGGACAACTGTTATTAAATAAAGGGGTATGGAATGGAAAGCGTATTGTGTCCGCAAAATGGATTAATGAAAGCACATCCGAACAAAGTCGATGGAAACAACGAAATTTGCCATACGGATTCTTATGGTGGATTGATGATCAAAATAACAGCTTTGCAGCTATTGGCGATGGGGGGAATATCATTTATGTTAGTTCTGATAAAAATATGGTTGTTGCAATCACTTCACTTTTCCAGCCCAAAGCAAAGGACAGAATTGAATTTATTAAACAATATGTCTTCCCGATTTTTGATGAAAAAGCCAACAAAGAAAACGTTTAGGTGTGATAAAATGTGCTAATTGAAAATACGGCAATTTAGAATATCAACATTCAGAATATTATATTCTGAATTCATTTATTACGATTTTGTCCCCACAAAATCAATGCTTGCTAAAACCTACCCTCATTCTCCCGAGTTGAATACCCTTGCAATTCTCTCCGGTTGAAAAAATATTCTCACAAGTTGAAACCCACGCAAATACGTCATTACAACCGAATATCCGCAAAAAACGAAGCTCTTAAGGCTGTTGCAGTCTTTGGAGCTTCGTTTTTTTATGCCCATATAATAAAAAGTGACAGCATTTTCGTTGTAATGACACCAACCGTTAATATAAGTGACGTCAGTAAAGCCTGTTTTGACATCATAAATGCAGGCAGAAATCAGGCTTCAAACGAAAATGACATCAAAATCCGAAAAATGACATCTGTGCGACGTCAATTACCTGTCAAAAAGGCGTCAATCAGAGAATTTTCCTTTGTGATAGAATTGAAATCAGGATAAGGGAGGTCATTTCCGATAAAAATGACACCATTATCCGCAAGATGCTCATTTTCGGCCGAATGTGACTCTTAAAGAATACAGTATATATGACAAAAGCGGAGGTGCAAAATGCAGGAAAGAACCTACAAGCCCTATGGAGCTTCACACAGCATTACTGTCGGAAAGACAACCTTTATTGTAAGCTCATTTACCGACACACAGGCAACCGCAACAGCGGAAGAGCTTATCATCAGAATGTTAAAATCTAAAGTCGCAGAAGCGGCAAAGGAGGACAAAATCGCATGATCCCTTACAACAATTCTATTATCGTGCCCGTTGATACAGGCTA
>JBJERX010000110.1:0-86196 GCA_051882495.1 Huintestinicola sp.
GATTTTTTGTACACTTTCTGGCGAATTGTTGTATGTTTTACTTGACTTTTTACAGCTGTCGGCTGTCGGAGCTGTTTCGAGGGCATTTGAGATGATTTGACCAAATATTTGACCGGGATTTGACCAAAGAAAAACACTATATATAATATGAGAATGCAATATAACTACACCAGTGTTGAAATTGTGTTTTATGATTGTAGTATATAAATATTATAACATTCAATTTATATGCATAGTTTAGACGTCTGATGTTAATTTATACGGTTATAGCTTTCTGTGATTCACTGTTTTCTGCAAGTTTAAACTTTAAGGCTTTTGAGCTATCTGCTATAAATATTTGTGTATGCATTTTATCATAATCAGATTCTGCAAATCCAAGTATCTGTAAATACTCATCCTTAGTTTCATCAATTGCATCTAACAACAAGCCCTTACTCATTCCATCTAATTCAGAAAATGCCGGATTATATTTAAATATAATTAATTTGTTGTTAGTATTGTTTTTTAACCAACTACTTATAGCATTCCATCTGCTTCTATCGGTTTCACCAAATGCTATGCCATAAGCACAAATCAGATTGCTTGAGGCAATCATACTATTGAATTTTTCTTCTTTATCTCCGTATCCATTTTGAGCATTAATAATGCTTTTAATGCAATGACGTCCAAGTTTATTGTTGGACTGCATGGTTTCATTTTTGAATTGTTGAAATGAGTCAATACCTATAATGATATATCCTTCTTTTAAACTTCCATGAAGATAAAGTACGGAATTGATTTTTCTTGAATATGATGAGTTTCCAATATTTACAGTTGTAGGAAACTCGCTTTTAAACTTAGAATTTAGTAATTTTTCTAATGTATCTGTGTAGTTAAAAGAAATAAGATTATAATTAAAAGCTTCACGCTCATGATTTTTTACATAATTTTCAATAAACTGCCTATCAGCTCGTTCCAAAAAAATGTATGGAGTAAGAATAAACTTTTTTAATTCGCTGACAGCTGTAGGGACGTCATAGTTGCAGTTTTGACATTGATCTCGAAGATATGATGCAAATAAATCATTAAAATTGGCTATTATTTGTCCAATTTCATGATGATTGCCATTGGCATATTGACCAAATGCCCATTCAAAATCGCTCCAGTTATTATATTCTGCTTCTATCTGGTTACAAAATATTTTAATACAGCTTTTATCTGGTAAGTTCTTATTAGCATTAAAGTATGTAGGATAGAAATCAGTATATTTTGTTTTTAAGCCTAAATTCACATCAAAACCGTTGCCAATTAAAAATGTAACATTCATTATGAAATCTCCTTTGTTTTTTATTTTCAAACCTTATCGGCTACTGACTCGGAGTATCAATACGATTTTGCATAGTATTTGCAATTCAACGTAAAATGCTGCGGCGAAGCCGCCCCCTTTAGCTTTGATTCCGTCAAAGCTAACCCCTTAGTACTTTTGACAAGGCACAAGACCTCATCAAAAGTACACGGGGCTCTCCGAGGGGGATTTCGCTGTCTGCGGACAGTGAGCAGCCGTTCCCTCTGCACTCCCTTTTAACTGAAAAGATAACCGGCATAGCTTACACGGATAATTATTTGCTTAGGTATAACAGAACCTCACAAATAATATTCCAATAACTTTTCGTCAATGGGGGCTATCGGTTCTCTATTCTTGACATTTTTATAAAATGCAAGTTTAACTATCTCATCACGATCATTTATTTGATCATAGATTTCGTTAAGACTTATGCCGTCTATTGTTATACCATAAAGTCCGCCGTATTCAATGCGTTCTTCTGAAGAAAAATAATCGGGCATCATCAGGAATTTCATCATACCGAGATACTCAAAATCAGCACCCTTAATACCAAGTTCCTCGTAGCATTCCCGTATGATACACTCCCTCGGCGTTTCTCCTTTATCAATACAGCCGCCGAATATTTCCCACCTGTTACGCCATTTATTCCAGCCAAGCAGATAATAATTCTCTATCTTTACAACGGCAAGGCAGTGAGTAAGCTGTGGACATTCGGACAGCTTATCCTCGCCATCATTCTTTATGGAGATAAAAAGATTTCCGTCCCAATCTTTGAGGATATAATCAGTCATTTCTATTCATCAGCTTTCTTATATACATATCCAAATGCACTCCCGAAAAAATATTCTCCCTCTCAACCATATCAACAGCTTTCTCCTAGTCCACCCACATCAGACCGTCAACCTCATTGGAGCTGACAAACTCACTTGCCTTGACATAAGCGATAAAACCCGTCATAATCAGATTTTTAGGTGCGAAATAATAGCTCTGCACATACGCACAGGTAATCACATGCTGTCCCGTTTCCTCATACACCTCACGAGCAACGGTTCCTTCATGCGTATCACCCTTTTTCAGATACCCCGAACATAGTGTGTAATTCTTCGTTGTGATATAATTCTGCTTCAGAAGCAGCACCTGATTGTTTTCGTTGACAATAGCCACAAGCACACAGCTAGCAGGGTTATCAAAATAGAATTTATTGCAATCAGAGCAGTATTTCTGCTCGCCCTCATCGCCAATTGGCTTGAATGTAAATGGGTTGACGCATTGTGTACAAAAGTTCAGTTCCATAATATCTACCTTGCCATGGTTTATCTTACTTTGCTGTACATGCAAGCTTTCCTTCCTTCTTAGCGTCAATAATAATTGAAACCATACCGAGTTTTGTGTGAGAGTTTCTGGTATCAAATCTTAATGAACGTCCTATTCTACCGTCATTTTCGTTCCAATATTTATAGTGAAAATCACCATTTTCATCGCAGTATTCAAGTAACTCGACCTCAAAACCGACTTGTTCGAACACAGAACACAGCATTTTATAATCATACACTATTTTGTGAGTAAATGCGGGATGGTTAGGATCGCCATTTCCACCTATTTTGACCATATTCTGATACCAATCATTACGAAAATTTTTATCGGGAACAGCGATTCTGATATAACCGCCGTCCGAAAGGAAATCATAACAGTTTTTAGCTGCTATCAGACCATCTTCAAGTGTCATATGTTCCCAAACGTGTTCAGCAAGAAAGGCAGTTGGCTTTTCATCTTTAAACATGCTCTCAAAGGTTTTCCGGTCAAGAAGATTTAGTTCATTCTCTTGTGTGCTTACCCATCCATCAAACCTTGTGTTTCCAGCACCGATAATTACTTTCATTTTAGCCCCTCTTTCAAACACAATATGTCATTTAACTGTATTATACCATATTTATCCGAAAAAAGCAAGAAAAATAGCCGTTCCAAACTATAAGAAACGGCTAAAAATATAGTTGTTATCTATTTCGGATTATCTCTCCCGACCGTTATTCCCGAAAATGTAATTCAGCGAATAACCGTCAAGGCGTTTGTCCACAATCCTGTCAAAATCAATTTTCAGCTTGCTGCAGATAAAGCGTCCGATCTCATACAGCGTGTCGATCAGCCCGTTCAGCCATTTGTTATTTTTTGTGAGTTTCTCATTTTCTCCCGACAGAGCTTTGTTCGTTTCCGATAAACTGCTGTTCAGAGCATTTGCACTTTCGAGCTTTTCGGAAAGTTCGGAGATTTCCTTCTTGTATTCCTCCGAACTTTCTTCACTTTCGGCACGCAGCTTTTCTATCTCCTTTGCAGCCTGCTTTTTCTGATAGGAAAACTCTGTTCTGATTTCCTTCTCCGTTCTCCGACTCTGTGCAAGGTCTGCCATAAGATGCTCGTTGTTTGACTTGTATTTCTGAAGAAGCTCAGTCATATGTTCCTGCTCGTATTTCATCTTTTCGGCTTCTTCCAAGGTTTTCTTTGCTCTTTGGAAAAGCGGATCGATCTCCGAATCCTTTACGAACGCTTTGTAGCTGTTATGCTTTGCATATTCTTCGTGTTCGGCAATTTCCTTCTGAAGCTCGTCAAGCTCCTGCTCCCTTTCAGCGATCCTGCTTTCCCGGATAACAAGCTGCTCTTGATTTTCGCTGAGCCTTTCCTCACGAATATCAAGATTCTTTTCTCTGGCTGACAGCTCCTCTGCTTTGGCTGACACTGATTTTTTCAGATTTTCAATTCCCGATATTTCCGATTCATCTATCATAAGTTTATGCAGGGGCATTTTCACAGCCTTTATCTCAGAAATTTCCGCTAACTCTTTCTCTGCCGTGAGGGAATCCACCTCGTTCTGCAATACGGTTTTCTTATCGTTAAGGTCGCTCACTTCCGAGGATTTTGTTTCTATGTCCGCAGATAACTCTCTGACTTTTATTTCAAGCTCGGAAACCTTCTTCTCATAGCCGTTTATTGTTTCCTTGTATTCCTTGTACTCCTCACAGCTATAGCTGAAACCACGCCCTTTATCTTCATCGGCAATATGCAGCCCACGAATTTCGCAAATCTTGCGAAGCTCCTCACGTTCTGCTTTTCGCCATCTGTTAATAGCGTCTTTGCCCTTGCCATAGCCCATCTCAAACAGAGCCTGGGCAAGACCGTTCTGAACGGAAAGCCCCCTGTCGTAATGACCGATGGGAATGTAATCAATATGAAGATGCGGAGTAGCTTCGTCCATATGCAAAACCGCATTGAAAACATAAAAGTTCGGATTTCGCCTTTGAAAATCTTCCATATAATCAATCAAAACAAATCTTGCTCTTTCACCGTCATCAGAACCGCTGCCTGTATCATCTTTTGTGCCTATCTGAACAACGTCCTCGTAAAAGCTCTTCTGTCCGTTGGGTGACTCCAGAACGGTGCTGCAGGGTGCGTGATGAAACAGATGCTCAAAATAGCTCCCTTTTATCTTTCTGTCGCTCCGCTTCTGCTTGCTGTTGTATTCGTCAACAGCCTTTCCGAATAACTTATCGTAGCTGTCGGCAATGTTCTCCTGTATAAAATAGCTATTATAACAACTTCTTTCGGGATTTGTGTTTTTGGGGATAAATGTGCGGTTGTTATGGGATAAACAACCCTTACCCTGAACGTGGGATATCTTCTTTTCACTCATAACTTGTAACTCCTTTCGTATGGTCTGCAATCTTGCACCCTTGCATTCTTGACGATAATCAGCTAAATAGTGTGATTTAAGCCAACATTGCAAGAATGCAACAATGCAATCGTCTGTCAATCGGGAAACACATAAAACCAATAATCTCCCGATTTACGGGACGAAATATGCAGATTTTTCTTTGCCGTATCAAGAACACGCTTGCTGATGCCCTGCTCTTTGGCTGTGTATTCAACCTCCGTGCTTCGTATTTCTCTTTTTCCGTCAAACAACTCTTTGAGAAAAAGCTCTGCCTGCTCCACCTTTGAAGGCGGCTTCTCATAGGAATGCCCCATATCCGAGCAGACATTGCTGATGTCAATATCATCAAAGCCCTCCCAAGTGAGCTGCTCTCCCACGCTGAAAAGAACAGCCCGTCCTTCGGGAGCAAGGTTTGACTTTATAGGGATAATGCAGCGTTTTCGCTTGTCATTGTCCCTGCGTCCAACAAAGAGAACACTCCTGGCTGCTGCCGTTATGTCGATGGAGCCAAGCCCCTTGTATTGAGCCTTCTTTCCGCTTTTGTTCATATGCCCGATAAGAACAACCGCACAGCCGTATTTCTCGGCAATAGCTTCAAGACGTGACATAACAGGGCGTATCTCATTTGCTCGGTGCATATCAACATCTGCTCCGAGATATGCTTGTATCGGATCCATTATCAACAGCTTTGCCCCGGTAGAAGCTATCGTTTCTTCAAGTCTGCTGTCGCAGAAGTGCAGAGCATCGCTGCCCTCAATAATGGTGCATATCCGACTGCAATCGGCATTGGCGGCGGTCAGTCTGGGCTTGATAGTGTCAGCAAGCCCGTCCTCGGCTGTTTGGTAGATCGAAGTGATACTATCATAAGTATATGTGTACTCCAATTCTGTCGGCAGACGTTCGCCCCTGCTCAGAATAGCGGCGATATTCAGGGCAAGGGTGGTCTTGCCCTCGCCCGGATCGCCCTGAATAATAGTTACCTTGCCGAACGGAATGTACGGATACCACAGCCAATCTACAGAAGCCGCTTCGATCTCCGAAAAAAATTTTATATCGGGGGTATTGCATTGCGGTTCTTCATATGGTATAATAGGTTCGTAATAATTATACGGAAGCTGTCCCTCGGCTGCGCCAACAGTCGGGAAAAGGACGGCTTCTTCTTTTTTATCCATTCACCTCCGCCCCCTTAATATAGTTGTTAGGATCGTTGAGGAAGGAAACGAGCACATCAAAGTTGATGAACGTCCTTCTTCCAACGTGCAGGCAGGGGACTTCGTTGTTCCTGCACATACGTCTGAGAGTGTTTTCGGGCATAATGCCTGTCTTTGCCGCTTCGTGAATGGTCATAAGGGTCACAGGCTTGGTGTTTTCGGTCATAAATCAATTCCTCCTTAATTTGTTCAATGTTGATTTTTTGCATTCGACAAATAAATATATCTATCGAATTATCTTGATTATAGCGCAGTCTGCTCTCAAAGTCAAGTAGGTTTTTTGCAATTTGTATAATTTCGTGTAATTTGAATAAAACCGTGTGAGTTTTTTGCAACAGTTTTGCTATTGCTATTTCAGAAAAAATTTGGTATAATCGAAAATGAGCCAAGAAGATAGACGGAAATAGATTTGAAGCGTTTTTTGAAATGGAGCTGATTTAATGGCGGATTATAAGTTTTTTGCGGATATGTGCATAGCGATATGCATTGACTGTGTCAATTTGAAAGAAATAATCATATACGGAGAGCCTAAAAAGGTATTCAGATATATCAATGGCGGGATTTTTGCAGATAAAAGCGTAGAAAAAGCCGAAAGAGAGATAGGTTCGTTCCTGTTTGACCTTTCTTCCGACTGTAAAATGATCAACTATCTTAAAGGAAGCAGAGTAGCCGTTCCCGATGATAACGTAACGTGCGGTTATCTGAAAAAGGTAATTGACAAGGCTATGTCCGACCGTATCGGTGAGGACGAGCTGGAATGGCTGTGCGAGCATCTGGAGATCACGCAGACCGCACTTATAAATGAGGACTTTGTTTATCATCAGCGTCATATCAGCTTCACGCCTTCGAGAGATCCGAACACAGACCAGGCTATTGATCATCTGCTGGGCAGATACGTCAAGGACGATATGCCTATGATGATTATCAAAGGAAAGAACGGCGCTGAATACGCTGTTACGGACGTTTCCTTGGTGTCTATGGTAGAATACTATATCCGAGTGCTATACAGCAAGAGCCTTTTTCCGAGATACTGTCTGAATTGCGGAAAGCTGTTCATTGCAAAGTCGAGCCTATTTGATGTGCTTTGCTCCGATGCCTGCAGGAAACAGCGAAATTCCGAAAAGCTCAGCAGATATAAGGAAAAGCACAATGACGAATACGAAGCTCA
Organism: Huintestinicola sp.; assembly: GCA_051882495.1. Lineage (GTDB taxonomy): Bacteria > Bacillota > Clostridia > Oscillospirales > Ruminococcaceae > Huintestinicola. Next base: position 7,407 of record JBJERX010000110.1, read on the forward strand.
ATATATGAAGGTGTATCAGTGTTGGTACACAAGAATAAGGCGAGCAAAGGAGAAAGGTCAGCTGACTGGAGATAATCTGCAGCTCTGCAATGACATCTTCTCCAACTTCACCTCGGAAAGCTATGAAAAGCGTAACAGTGTACGAAACGGAGATATCTCGCCCGAAGCATTTTCAAGATGGATCGACAATTTTGAGATTCAGATGAATATGTTTTGGGCTGATATAAAGTAAGTGCTTTTTGCGCTTACAAAAAAATCTCCCCATCTGCGGCAACAGACAGGGAGATCATAGAAGGTATCCACCCAGAAAGGACAGATTCCATTCCACACGTTATTTGTCCTTTCGCAACCCGAAAGGAGTAATGTTAATGAACATTACAAAAAGAGAAAGTGCTTACCGCATCAGGGTGTTCTGCGGCAAGAATGAAAAGGGAACACCCAAGTTTGTGTATCAGACCATAAGGTTTGATGATCCACGCTTCGAGGGTATGGCCGAGAAAAAGCGTGACAAGGCAGTTGAAGCGATAGGCTTTGAATTTGAACAGCAAATCAATTCACTTGCCATAATGCCCACCATCACATTCAGAGCCTTTGCAGAGAAGTGGTTTACGGATTATGCCGATATTCAGCAGGCAACCACCACCCATGAACGCTGCGAGGATTTCAAGGAAAGGACTTATGAAGCTATCGGTGATTTGCGAATGGATAAGATAAAGACTATCCACATTCAGGATTTTATCAATTCGCTTACAAAGCCCGGAGTAAACAAGACCGATCCCGAAAAGGGACTTTCCTACAAGACGATAAAGCATTACCGCTCATTTATATCGGAAGTGTTCGATTATGCTATCCGTATTGAGATGCTCACCAAGAACCCTTGTACCAACGTCAAGCTTCCCCCTCCGAATCAGGCTGAAAGAAAGATCTACACGCCCGAACAGGCAGAGGAGTTTGTTGAACTGCTGTATTCCGAAGCACCGCTGAAATATCAGCTTTTCGCTTCCATTGCCATTATCTGCGGACTCAGGCGTTCGGAAATAGTAGGGTTGAGGTTCAGCGACATCAATGTTGACACCCACATTCTCAGAATTGAGAGAGCTGCCAACTATTCAAGGAAAAAGAAAGAGATGTATGTGGGAAATACCAAGACGGCAAGCTCCGTAAGAATGATAAAGCTCCCTCAGATTATTATTGACCTATTCCTCAGATACAAAGCTCAGGAGATGAACAGCAAGAAGTTTATGGGAATAAGGCACACCGATGATGACTACCTTTTCTGTGACACTACATACACAAAGATAATGTATAACGGTCTGCCCTACAATTATCTCAAAAAGATGTGCAAGAAGCACGGTATGGACTTTTACGGTATCCATTCAATGCGTCACTTCGTAGCTTCTGCAATGATCGCAAAGGGTACGGACGTAAAGACTGTTGCCGATATTTTAGGACATTCGAATCCAAATACGACTTTATCTGTCTACACCCACGCATTCAACGAGGTAAAGGCAAAAGCTACAGACGAGATCGTTGATATGCTTCATCTGAACGAGAAATTCGGCTCCCGAAAGTCAAGCTAAATTCGGAGTTGTCCAAAAGTTGTCCAAGACGCAAAATCTAATATGAAAATAACCTCTCCAATGACGCATCTAAGCCATTTGAGAGGTTATTTTATCTGGTCGGAGTGACGGGACTTGAACCCACGGCCTCTACCACCCCAAGGTAGCGCTCTAGCCAAACTGAGCTACACCCCGACATCATTTATCACTGTCATTTCCGACAGCTTTTATATTATATCACAATGATTTGCATTTGTCAAGGCTTTTTTCAAAAAAATATATTATTCCCCAAAAATAGTTCTGAAGCATCAGAATTACAGCATTTCAGCCAATATATACCCTATCGGAGGTTATTTAGGTTGGTATATTGACGATTTATGATAAATTTGTATTGACATATAAGGATTTATGCGATATAATAATTACTAATTTTATAGATATTGTGCACCGGACACAGTGTCACAGCATGGAGGTTTTGACTATGACAGTCAGAGAAATGCAGGATGAAATAATCAGACTGAAAAAAGAACGTGATGTATGTATACTCGCTCACGCTTACCAGTCTCCTGATATATGCGAGATAGCCGATTTTATGGGTGATTCCTTTGGACTCAGCCAACAGGCTGCTAAAAGCAGCTGTCAGACTATTCTTATGTGCGGAGTACGCTTTATGGCTGAAACATGCAAGCTGCTCTCCCCTGCTAAGAAGGTTATTCTTTCAAGTTCCGGAGCCGGCTGTCCTATGGCTGATCAGATGGATAAAGCCCTTATCACTCAGATGAAGGAAATGTATCCCGATTATGCAGTCGTTGCTTACATCAATACAACCGCCGACCTGAAAACAATCTGTGATGTATGTGTAACTTCATCTTCTGCAGTAAAAGTAATTTCAAATATGCCTGAGAAAAATATTCTGTTTATCCCTGACTGCAACCTTGGTACATATATTGCTGAACAGCTTCCCGATAAAAACATCAAGCTGGTTCAGGGTGGATGTCCTACTCACGCAAGAGTATCTGCATCAGAGGTCACAAAGATGCGTGCAGCTTATCCTGATGCAAAGCTGGCTGTTCATCCCGAATGTCAGCCGGAAGTATGGAAGCAGGCTGATTTCGTAGGCAGCACAACTGAGATCATGGCTTATGCTGAAAAAAGCGATGCAAAGCAGTTTATTATCGGTACGGAAAACAGCATTGTTCAGCATCTCCAGCTTAAATGTCCTGACAAGTTCTTCTATGCACTTTCAAAGGATTGTGTCTGCCATAATATGAAGCTCACAACCCTGAGAGACGTTTATGACTGCATCACAGGCAACGGCGGCGAGGAGATCACTATTGACAGTGATACTGCCGCTAAGGCTGTAAACTGCATAAACAATATGCTTCGTCTTTCCAAGTAATTATTCATAAAATAATATGTCCCCTTTGCCGGATAAGATCATTTGGCAAAGGGGATTTTTTGATATCATATGAAAATATGCAGCAGTTCAATCATCTGCACATTATTATTTATAATCGGGAACATATTCTCCCATGCCACTTGTATCCACCAGCATGAAATAGTCCTCGCCGAGGGGCATATTGTATACAGCGTATTCCCCACAAATCTGGGGCTTTTCTATATTACGGTTATTTGACATACCCCCGCAGCTGAACCACGCCAGACCAACATTTTCAATATCATATCCCTCAAGCTTTTCAAGAGGATAATACACCAGTACATCGCCGAAAATACTGTCAAAATAATATTCGGCGGAAATGGGTCTGCTCAGAAAGCTTTCTTCACCATGTTTTGCAAAAACATCGTTAAGCTTGCTTTTATCAACAGGCTCGGCAATAACTGAAGTCTTTGATACAAGCTTTCTCGGTTCAACGGGGAAATACGCATATCTGAACTCCTCATTCTCCATGATGGTAACATCAAATCCGCTCACGTCTTCCTTATCCATTTTCAGATAGTCCGTTATATACGGAGCATATTTTTCCAGATCCAGGTGGAAATCATATACGCCATAGAAGTCCCTTTTTCTGCTGTAATACTCGTCACAATGCTCCTTTGTGTCAAATGATGCAAATTCTATTTTAAGACTATCTGCAGGAATAACCTCTGATATCTCCGACTGAGAAAAGCTTGTATCGTAACACACCATTTTAAGCTGACCGATGCTATTTTTCAGTATATCAGCTATGTTTTCACCGTCAAAATAGCTGTCCTTATCCATGAAATAATAGTATACAGTATCCTTACAGCAGAATCTCATATCAACTATCTTCCCTTGGGGAAAGCTTTCGTATATATATTTCTCTGCCGCAGGATAAATTTCATCCCACTGATAATTGTCAAAGCAGGTGATGCTGTCTTCCTGCTTCTGAAAAAACACCGAAAAATCCCTGCCGCTATGCTCCGCATTGAAGGTAACATTATAATCATCACCGTCAAAGACGTTGGGATAAACTCCGTCATCTCTCTGCTCCATATTCTGAGCTTCAAAACCGTATTTTCGCTGATGTACCTTTCTGCCTCAGCTGCCGCAAAAGCTATCTCCTTGTCATGCTTATGTCGATAATAATACTTGCTGCACAAAGGCAAAACCGACAGAAGAACACAGATACCGCATAAGATCATTCTTGTTTTTTCTTTCATGTTGTCACCCTCAATTATTTGTTGATATATCGGTAATAACCATTATTCAAAGGATATATTATTTATAATTATACTTAAATTCGGAAATACTGTCAAGTGCTGATTACCGAGATGGCGTTGTTTTCTTTGATAGTATAAGAATAATTCCTGCTTAACCTGATAATATTATTACATGTAATCAATATCAGGAAGGAACTGTAACAATGAGAATAACAGCACATTTTTATACAACCGACGAAGCCGAAAGAGCTGCTTCCGCAATCAGAAACGATCTGTCGGGTGTATTTGATGTAACCATTAACAGCAGGACGGAAGTCAACAGCAGTGATAACAAATACATCTTCGGAGCATTGCCCGGCACTCTGGGTGAAAGAAGTATCCCTGTTCCCCTTGTGGGTCTTTCGGACGGCAGACCAGCCACAGATAACGGAGCGGATGTAGAGGTTATCTGCCGTGCATCCGAGAGCAAGCGTATTTCTGGAATACTTATAAACAGAGGAGGACATGAACTCCGCGGAAGCTGAATAATGATTTTTCTGATCCACAAACCCATACAACGATCAAGAATCAGTATTATGACAATATACGCGGTTCATTTTCACCGACCATCTGCATATGATTGTAAAAAAGAAACGCATTCAGAAAGGATGGTCATTTCAGATGAAAAAAAGCTTCCCCGAGGGAACCCTCATAAATCTCCCCGAAAACAAAGCTGCTATCTCCACTCACAGCGGACTTGAAGAAGCCATGCGGAGCGGACAGATACTTGAAGCACGTGTTGCTGTTTGTGACAGCAGTCATAATCTTATCATCCCTCTGCCAAGCGGAACAGGTATAATCCCCCGTGAAGAGGGTGCCATGGGTATTTTCGATGGATCAACAAGAGATATCGCACTGATCACTAAGGTCGGAAAGCCTGTGTGCTTTATAGTTACAGGTATCGAGACTGACGATGACGGAAGGAACAGATACCTGCTGTCCCGGAGGGCTGTTCAGGAAGAATGTGCGGAGAACTATATATCGAAGCTTACGTCGGGAGACATCATACCCGCCAAGGTCACACACCTTGAACAGTTCGGTGCATTTGTTGACATAGGCTGTGGGCTCCCCTCGCTGATTCCAATTGATGCGATCTCTGTATCACGCATATCCCACCCCTCGGACAGATTCTTCACAGGTCAGAGCATACGTGCAATTGTCAAAGGTGTTAACGGCAGCAGAGTCTGGCTAACACATAAGGAACTGCTTGGAACCTGGGATGAAAATGCAGCTGCTTTCTCCTGCGGTGAGACCGTTTCGGGTATAGTACGCTCGGTAGAGGATTACGGCATTTTCGTTGAGCTGGCACCTAATCTTGCAGGACTTGCCGAACCCAAAGAAGGCATAGCTGCAGGTCAGACAGTCAGCGTTTACATAAAAGCAATGATACCCGAAAAAATGAAGGTTAAGCTGATAATCGTTGATTCATCTGATACCGCGTCAATTACCAATGTCCCTGCAAAATATTTTATTGATGAACGCACCACACACATTGACAGATGGAAATATTCCTCCGATATGTGCGGAAAGGTTATCGAAAGCATTTTCTAAGACTAATAACCATTTGTTCTATGGATAAAGACGGTGGATAGAATATGCCCAATCAAGGGAGTTTGACGCAGAGTGGGCGTATTATAGCCGCCGTATTTTATCCATAGGTTAAATGGTTATTAGTATAATACCTATATTATATCGATATACAGACACCCCCTGCTTGTACGGATAAAAATAACCGCACAAACAGGGGGTGAATACTTATACTATTACAGTTCAGTCAGCATCAGTCATCATCTTCAACTAAGCTGTCTGTCCTGCCGCCGTCTGTAAGAACAAACTCATTGTCCTTACATTCAACACGGATAACAGAGTATGGCTCGGGATCATCTGCGATGATCTTTCTTGCAAGGAGAGTTTCAAGATTACGCTGAATATAACGCTTGAGTGGTCTTGCACCGTAAACGGGATCGTAACCCTCGGCAACGATCTTCTCCTTTGCATCATCAGTAACTTCAATATCAAGCTGCTTGGTTCTGAGACGCTTTTTCAGATCTGCAAGCATAAGGTCGATTATAGGATAGATCTCCTTCTTTCCAAGGGGCTTGTAGAATACTATTTCATCCAGACGGTTGAGGAATTCGGGACGGAAGTGAGATTTCAGGATCCTGTTTACGTTCTCACGTGCATCATCGGAGATCTCGCCTTCCTCGTTTATGCCCTCAAGAATATGATCTGAACCAAGGTTGGATGTGAGAATGATTATAGTATTCTTGAAATCCACTGTTCTTCCCTGAGAATCTGTTACACGTCCGTCATCAAGCACCTGGAGCAGAATATTGAACACATCGGGATGAGCCTTTTCGACCTCATCAAAAAGCACAACTGCATAGGGCTTGCGGCGAACTGCTTCTGTAAGCTGACCGCCCTCCTCATAGCCTACATAGCCCGGAGGTGCTCCGATAAGTCTGCTGACGGAGTGCTTCTCCATATACTCGGTCATGTCAATTCTGACGATGTTCTTTTCATCATCAAAGAGAGACTGAGCAAGTGCCTTTGCAAGCTCGGTCTTACCAACGCCTGTGGGACCCATGAACAGGAATGATCCGATAGGCCGATGAGGATCCTGAATGCCCGCTCTTGATCTGAGTATAGCTTCGCTGACCTTTGTAACAGCTTCATCCTGACCGATAACACGCTTATGAAGGATGGACTCCATGTTAAGCAGCTTATCACGCTCTCCCTGCATCAGCTTTGATACAGGTATACCTGTCCATCTGCCGACTATCTTGGCGATCTCCTCATCAGTTACCTTATCACGGATAAGAGTGTGCTTCTCATAATCATCAGCCGCATCCTCAGCTTCTTCAAGCTCCTTTTTTAGCTGAGGAAGCTTACCGTATTTAAGTTCGGCAGCCTTGTTCAGATCGTAGTTTCTTTCAGCATCGGCAATATCTGCATTGGTCTTTTCAATATCCTCACGGAGCTTCTGGAGTCTGGAAACGGAGTTACGCTCGTTTTCCCAGCGTGCCTTCATCTCATTGAACTCCTCACGAAGCTCGGAAAGATCCTTTCTGACCTCTGCAAGCTGCTCCTGAGACAGCTTATCTTCCTCTTTTTTCAGAGCAGTTTCAGCGATCTCCTTCTGCATTATCTTGCGGGCGATATCGTCAAGCTCCGTAGGCATGGAATTCATCTCTGTCTTTATCAGAGCACAGGCTTCGTCCACAAGGTCGATTGCTTTATCGGGGAGAAAACGGTCGGAAATATACCTATTGGACAGAGTGGCAGCTGTGATAAGTGCACTGTCCTGGATTTTTACACCATGGTAAACCTCGTAACGGTCCTTGAGACCACGAAGGATGGATATAGTATCCTCAACTGTAGGCTCGGCAACGTGTACAGGCTGGAATCGTCTTGCAAGTGCTGGGTCCTTCTCAATATAGAGTCGGTACTCATTAAGAGTTGTTGCGCCGATACAATGGAGCTCACCTCTTGCAAGCATCGGTTTCAGCAGGTTGCCTGCATCCATCGCACCATCAGTCTTACCTGCACCGACAATCGTATGAAGCTCGTCGATGAAAAGAATTATCTTTCCATCGGACTTCTTTACCTCGCTGAGAACAGCCTTCAGACGCTCCTCAAATTCTCCTCTGAACTTTGCACCGGAGATAAGGGAACCCATATCAAGTGAGAAGATCTTTCTGTCCTTAAGATTATCCGGGACGTCTCCCCTAACGATTCGCTGAGCAAGCCCCTCGGCAATGGCAGTTTTGCCCACACCCGGTTCACCGATAAGAACAGGGTTGTTCTTAGTCTTACGTGAGAGAATACGGATAGTATTTCTTATCTCGCTGTCACGTCCGATAACAGGGTCAAGCTTATTCTGCTTGGCAAGCTCCACAAGATCCTGACCGTACTTTTTCAGCACATCATAGGTATCCTCGGGAGAATCATTAGTAACACGCTGATTTCCTCTGACCTCCTGGAGAGCTTTGAGAAAATCGTTCTTATCAAGGCTGTACTCCTTGAACAGATCAGCCATGGATTTATCGGCATTGTCAAAATAAGACAGCATAATATGCTCAACGGAGGTATATTCATCCCCCATTTTCTTGGCAATTGCCTCAGCACCGTTAAGCAGCCTGTCCAGAGATGTGGATATATAAACGGTATTCATATCCCTGCCGCTTCCTGTGACCTTTGGTGTACGTGCGATTATCCGCTGAGCGGCATCAGCGATAATATCTGTATTTTTTCCGAGCTTCTTTATCAGCTGGGGAATAAGACCATTTTCCTGAGTCATCAGTGCATAGAACAGATGTGGCTGATCCACATTCATATTCTGATATTCGATAGCCGTATTCTGTGCAGACTGAATTGCTTCTATAGTTTTCTTGGTAGCATTCTGCATATTCATAATACATACCGCCTTTCTTCTTAGTAAATATATATCAAGCGTTCTGAGAAACGCAAGGATATCGAATTATGGAAAAAAACGCATAAATTTGCAGTTCACGCCCGATAAAATATGCTCAGAAGCTATTGACAACGGGAATGAAATGTGATATATTAATTGTACTGTCGCTTTTGAATGCTGTAAAATCTATGAAAGGATGTGTGTCTATGGCAGCGGATAAGCAGGCTATCAAAACTATAACCGAAAACCGCAAGGCAAGGCACGATTATTTCATTCTTGAAAGCTTTGAAGCAGGCATTGAGCTTGTGGGAACTGAGGTCAAGGCCATCCGATGCGGAGGCGTAAACCTTAAAGACAGTTGGTGTACCGTTGAGGACGGAGAGCTTTGGGTAAAGGGAATGCATATCTCCCCTTACGACCACGGCAACATCTTCAACAGAGACCCTATGAGAGTCCGCAGGCTTTTGCTTCATAAGCGTGAGATAAACAGGCTTTACGGCACTGTCAAGCAGCAGGGGCTTACACTGATTCCTATCTCTTTGTATTTCAAAGGCTCCCGTGTTAAAATGCAGCTGGGGCTTTGCAAGGGCAAGCAGCTTCATGATAAGCGTGATGATCTTGCAGCAAAAGCTGCTCAGAGAGACATTGAAAGAGCGATCAAGGAACGCAGCAGATAAGATTAGCTTCACCCACCGAAGCATCTCGCTATGGGGATGTAAAGGTTTCGACGGGGACTTTGAAGCAGGATAAGCGAGCAGAGAATGGTGCTACTCTTTAAACGCACACGTTTTAAAATTAGACGACAACAATAATTTTGAATTAGCAGCCGCTTAAGTGCTGCTCGTCTGCCCTTGACTTACCGCAGTCTTGGAACAGGCGTCGATTAGCGGTGAACGTCTTACGGTGAAGCTTGTAACCGTCTGATGTATTGCAAGCTACCTTTCATTTAAGCTTGTCTGTCTGCTTTTTTGAAAGGGAATTCCGATGACAGACTACGCTCGTAGAAAGTCGTGTGGATTGGTTTTCGGACACGGGTTCGATTCCCGTCATCTCCACCAATTTTTTCGCAAACGAATAGTCTGCGGTAATGACCGTAAGTAAGAATTTTTCTTATTTACGGTCTTTTTTTTGCAGAAATGATTACCGAATAATCATTTCACATATACTCACTTATATAATCTACATCTACAATTTATATGATATACTATATATGTGTCTAAATTATGATATTTCTGTGTATTAAACGTAAAATTAGCACTCTGTCACATCGAGTGCTAATCATATGCAGATCATTTCCCGGGATTGACAACATAAACTTGAAAGTGTATAATAATAGTATCATGAAAAAAGGCTGGGATTTATTTGCAGTTTGATACTTTTGAAAAGCTGGGTGACAGCTGCGAGATATGCGTCACCAAAGAACACACCTTCGGAACAGACGCATTCCTGTTGGCAGATTTTGCTAAAATACGGCACAAGGATATTGTATGCGATCTGGGAACAGGATGCGGGATCATTGCTGTGCTTATGAAAATACGATACGGACCTAAGCAGGTCTACGGCATTGATATCCAGGAACAGGCAATTGAGCAGTTCAGACTGACTGTAGAGCGTTCGCAGCTGAAGGAGACCTATCCCCTGCTGATGGATCTGAAAAAGCTCACTGCCGAAGCACCTCTGGGCATATGTGATGCCGTTACCTGCAATCCTCCGTACAAGGCAAGCAAGGCAGGAATCGAAAGCGAGATCACCGCACAGAAGATAGCCCGTCATGAGATACTCTGTAACATCAACGATGTATGTGCAGCAGCTTCAAGGCTGCTTAAATTCGGAGGAAAGCTTTGTCTATGTAATCGTCCGGAGCGTCTTGCAGATGTTATATCTGCGATGAAGGAAAACGACATCGAACCCAAGGCACTCAGATTTGTGTCAAAATCTCCCGAAACTTCACCGTGGCTGTTCCTTATCGAAGGCAGAAAGGGCGGCAAACCCTTTATGAAGGTAGAACCTCAGCTTTACATAAGCGGGAACGGAGGAATATCTCCTGAGCTTGCGGCAATATATGGAAACTACGGACAAAATGATGATCCGAAAGGAATATGATATGAGCGGAAAATTATATGTGGTGGGCACACCTATCGGAAATATGGAGGATATTACCTATAGAGCAGTAAGAGTGCTGTCGGAAGTGGATTTTATTTGTGCTGAGGATACCCGTGTTACAGTAAAGCTCCTTAATCATTATGGCATTAAAAAGCCTCTTGTAAGCTACCATGAGCATTCTAAAAATTATGTATCCGAAGGGATAATCGACAGACTTCGCATTGGGGAATCCTGTGCGGTAGTAACAGACGCCGGAATGCCATGCATATCCGATCCGGGAGAAGATCTTGTACGTAAATGCCGTGACATCGGGATAGAGATCGAATCAGTCCCAGGCCCCACTGCAATGGCAACAGCAGCTGCTGTGGGAGGGATTCCTGCTGCAAGATTTGCATTTGAGGGATTTCTGTCCGTGACAAAAAAGCAAAGATATACACATCTTGCATCAGCAGCTCATGACAGTCACACTCTGATCTTCTACGAAGCACCTCACAAGCTGAAGCAGACTCTCAGCGATATGCTTGAATATTTCGGTGAACGAAGGATAGCCATCTGCCGTGAGCTTACAAAGCTTCATGAAGAAGTAATGAGAACAACTCTTTCCCAGGCAATTTCATACTATGAGATAAACGCACCCAGAGGTGAATATGTTCTTGTAGTCGAGGGGTGCCCCGACAGCGAAGATGAAGAACACGTATATACTATAGAAGAAGCGGCTGAAGAAGCAAAAAAGCTTATCTCAGGAGGAATGAAGCCATCCGATGCCTGCCGTGAAGCTGCAAAGCTCACAGGAATGAAAAAGGGAGAAATTTATTCCGCTGTCATTTCATCGGAGTAAAATAAATGAATGATACGGTCTGCAATATTTCACGCTCAATACTTCATTTTTCATAACAACCATTATACAAGCCACATATACAAATGATGACTTTCGTGAATTTTAAGGAGAACAGATACAAAATTGGGTAAATTATCCATTACACCCAACATAAACAATATGTGAATGATGCGTGGCGATATTGTTAAATTTTATGTTTTTATGAAAAAAATTAAATTACATCTTGCAAAAATCAGAATAAAGTGATATAATGGATTCAAACCTGTTGATCAGGAGAACATGCAACAGGGAAATTATACAGGGAGGTTGTTAACAATGGCGTTAACTAACAAGTATCTTATCGAATTAATGGAAACAGTAAAGAAGCGTAATCCCGGTGAGCCCGAATTCATTCAGGCAGTTACAGAGGTTCTTGAGACACTTGAGCCCGTAGCAGCTAAAAGACCTGACCTCATAGAAGCAGGCGTATTCGAGAGAATCGTTGAGCCTGAGAGACAGATCATTTTCCGTGTGCCTTGGGTTGATGACAATGGCAAGGTTCAGGTTAACCGTGGTTTCAGAGTACAGTTCAATTCTGCTATCGGTCCTTACAAGGGCGGTATCAGACTTCACCCCTCCGTATATATCGGTATCATTAAGTTCCTCGGTTTCGAGCAGGTATTCAAGAACAGCCTCACAACACTCCCCATGGGCGGCGGTAAGGGCGGTTCCGACTTCGACCCTAAGGGCAAGAGCGACGGAGAGATCATGCGTTTCTGCCAGAGCTTCATGACAGAGCTCTGCAAGCACATTGGTGCTGACACAGACGTTCCCGCAGGCGATATCGGTACAGGAGCTCGTGAGATCGGATTCATGTTCGGTCAGTACAAGAGACTCCGCAACGAGTTTACAGGCGTTCTTACAGGTAAGGGTCTTACATACGGCGGTTCTCTCGCAAGAACAGAGGCTACCGGCTATGGTCTCTGCTACTTCACAAAGGAAATGCTTGCTGCTAACGGCAAGTCTTTCGATGGCAAGACAGTTGTGATCTCCGGTTCCGGCAACGTTGCTATTTACGCAACAGAAAAGGCTACTTCCCTCGGTGCTAAGGTTGTTACAGTTTCCGATTCTAACGGATACATCTACGATCCTGATGGAATTGATCTTGACGTTGTTAAGCAGCTCAAGGAAGTTGAGAGAAAGAGAATCAAGGAATATATCGACAGAACATCTCACAAGAATGCAGAGTACCATGAAGGCAGCGTTTGGACACTTAAGTGCAACGCAGGCGACATCAAGCTTGATATTGCTCTTCCTTGTGCTACACAGAACGAGATCAACGAAGATGGTGCTAAGGCAATCATCGCAAACGGTGCTTTTGCAGTAGCAGAAGGTGCTAACATGCCTTCTACTCCCGAAGCTATCTCCGCATACCTCGCAAACGGAATCCTCTATGGTCCTGCCAAGGCTGCTAACGCAGGCGGTGTTGCAACTTCAGGTCTTGAAATGAGCCAGAACAGCGAAAGACTTTCCTGGACATTTGAAGAAGTTGATCAGAAGCTTCAGAACATCATGATCTCTATCTTCAAGTCCTGCGACGAAGCTGCTAAGGAATACGGCATGGAAGGCAACTACATGGCAGGTGCTAACATTGCAGGCTTCCTCAAGGTTGCTGAAGCAATGAAGGCTCAGGGCTGCGTATAATTCCATTAAGGAGTTACACTTTATGAACTCAATAACAGGAAAAAGCAACCATAAGGATTTTTCGTCTCACATCAAGAGAGATCCTGAAGGCGGTTTAAGCCCTGTGCCCCATTCCAAGGGTCATGCAGATATGCACAAAACCGTCAACGAATTCAGCAAAAGGTGCGAATCTCCTACTGTTCATACAGCAGATAATAACAAATCCTATATTTCCGATTCGGAAATCAGATAAGTTCAGACCGTTCCTGATATTGATATATCGGGAACGGTCTTTTTTATTAAAAATGGTTTCCGGTATATTGACATATATGCACCCACTGTGGTATATTATATACAACAGGAGGTTTGTACAATGTCACTTGCGGATTTCATTGCTTTGGGGATAATTCTTTTTCTCTTATTCTGTGCATTCAGATACATTATCCGATCTGGCAAAAAGGGTAAGTGCAGCGGATGCTCAGGATGCTGCTCACAATGCAGTGAGCGAACACATAAGAATGATGGCAATAGCCAATAATTGGCTATTATTCTGTCTGATACATATTGAAGAATGGCTGCTGCAGCGTGTCTTATACTGCAGCAGCCATTCTTATCGGTTTATGAATTCATTTAATCCTGATGAAAGGGTAAATGCAACCTTCTGCTGATAGCCCTTATCCACAAGCTTTGCTGATTCTTCAGGATTCGACAGGAATCCGCATTCAGCCATAACAGCAGGATTATTGCAGTAATAGCAGAGATAAAGCTCTTTTCCGCAGAGCTTTGTCTCACGTAGATTGTCTGGCTGGAGATAGCTCACAAATTTTGACTGGATAATCGAAGCAAACTGTTCGCTTTCGGGGTTGGTCTCAGAGTAAAACATCTGTGCACCATTGTATTTGGAATCGGTATATGTATTCTGATGAATTGACAAACAAACTGCATCGGGATACTTATTAAAAAGCTCCAGCCTGTTTTTCATGTCGGACACTTTCTGATTTCTTATCCCCGTAACTCCTTTATCGTAAATGGAAATATCTCTGTCACGGGTCACTGCAACATCATAACCGTAGGCACGGCAGATATCACGCACTCCCAGCATAATATTCAGATTGATACCCTTTTCGGTCACACCATCTGCGGTGGAGCATCCTCCATCCATACCGCCGTGTCCGCAATCCAAAACGATTATCTGTGAATCGGATGCTGCCCCCGAAGATGCATACATTGTACTGTTGATTTTATCCGCAGCATACCGTATCATTCCCGCCGAAGCAATTACTGCAAGTGCTGAAAATACAGCCGCACGATGTCTTGAAAAGAATTTTCCTGCCGAACTCCTCATATACTCCCCTGCTTTCTGATCGAAAAAATTAACTTTTTGACTGTAAAAACAAAGAAAGAATGCATCCGGCCAATATCAGCGTCACCTCATAATGCAGCCGTTTTGACCTTGAATGATAATTCTATCCCTTTCCGTTTTCTACAGAGCAATGATATTAGTTTAATATGTTTATCATATTATATGAAGCGTAAGGGAAATAAAGAACCCGACTGCCTGTTATGACAATCGGGTATAATATATCATTGATTCTTTTTGCCGTAAAGCAGTTTTCCTTTAACGTCGATATCCTTAAACACGCAGTTATATGTTACTGCAATTACTACTGAGGATATCAGAGTTAGAAAGAGCAGTCCGAAAATGCCGCCCCAGCTGAGAGCATCTATTGTACGGCTGTCTGTAAACATATCAACAAATGCTATAGACTGCATATTCGCAAGAATGTAGATATTAAATACATCTCTTATAACACCAAGCTTTGAAAGCAGAAGCACGATCCACATAATATACTGAGGAAGAGGTGCCATCAGTGCCATTTTCACCCCCATGAACTTGTCCTCAGGCACACCGTGATAGCGTACAAGATCTCTGTCCTTAGCGGCAGTGTTATAAGTGAAATTGAAGTACAGTCCGTTGACTATGAGCACAGACGCAAGTCCTGTAAACATTTTAAGTATCAGAAATCTCTGCATCAGAAGAAGCATGCACATACAGAACAGTGAGCATACTATCTCCCCTATAAACCACCACAGCATCCCTCTGAACGCTCTGACGATGAATAATTCTCTTTTCTTTTTTGCCATAATGCCATCCTTTCGGGATATTGATCGCTGTCAGAAATTAAAATCTTTATAATCATCTTTTGTAAAGCGATGATAAGTTATATGAGGACCTTCAAGAGTGAGACAATAGATAAAATCATCGGGAATGCCATCCTCGAAATAGACAAGGTAATCAAACTCACCATTTGATACTTCCTCAACATGTACCTTGTCGGAATACTGCCTGAACACTTCCATAACCTGTTCAAAGGTAACTCCATGCTCTCTCACAGTTTCGATAAACCTGACAATAAACTCCGAACTCTCCGTGTGTTCATGAACATAATCCGCACCCTTTTGGGGAATCTTCAGTGTAAAAATCCCCTTTCGCTCGGAAACCTCTATAAGTCCCAGCCGATCACTGACCTGCCCGGAGAACTCCAGGAGACGCTGCTTCATCATTTCGGCATCACACTGCTCGCCTATCAGATTGTTCAGCGAAACCAATGGGTAATTCAGACTGCAGGCTATGCTGTCATAGCCAATCTTGATCTGGTTCTCCTTCATAACATTGATCAAATTGTTTTCCAGCGATTTGAAATCCATAAAAGAAACGTCCTTTGAGTATTGTATTATCCTATATCTTATTGAACTTGAATCTGTTTATCATACCATTGAGGAGATCTGACTGTCCCGAAAGCTCTTCGGATGCAGCAGCACTC
This sequence comes from Huintestinicola sp., assembly GCA_051882495.1. Classification (GTDB taxonomy): domain Bacteria; phylum Bacillota; class Clostridia; order Oscillospirales; family Ruminococcaceae; genus Huintestinicola. The sequence goes on from JBJERX010000110.1 coordinate 23,490, forward strand.
TGCTCTGCTGTGGAGGATGTTGTATGAACGCTGCCGTTTATCATTTCCATGCCGCTGCTGATCTCAGCAACTGTGGATGCCTGTTTATCGGCAGAAACTGCAATATCATCAACGAGCAGGCTGACCTCTGAAACGACCTGAACTATCTCATTCAAAGCCTCAGATGTTACAGATGCAAGCTCAGTGCCCTTTCGGACAGATTTAGTTGCATTATTTATAAGCTTTTCTGTCTGAGCGGCAGCCTCAGCAGATCTTGTTGCAAGATTGCGGACCTCGTCAGCAACTACAGCAAACCCCTTACCTGCTGTACCTGCACGAGCAGCCTCAACAGCAGCATTAAGTGCCAGAATGTTTGTCTGGAATGCTATATCATCAATGACCTTAATGATCTTGCTGATCTGAGCAGAGGAGACCTCGATCTCGCTTATAGCAGCAACCATCTGACTCATGCTCTCACTGCTCTTCACGACAAATTCATCTGCCGAACGGGTCTTATCGCTTGCTTTCTCGGCATTCTCCGCATTAAGTCGTATTTTCTCTGCTACATCCGCAACAGATGCTGTAAGCTTTTCAATTGTCACTGCTTCAACAGATGCACTCTGTGAAAGAGTTGTTGCTCCATTAGCAACCTGACCCGAGCATTCCTTTACCTGGAGTGCAGCACGATTTACATCTGAGAAAGTATTATTAAGAGAAAACAGTATCTTTTCAAGGGAGTCCCTGATGGCTGCGAAGTCACCCGAATACTCAGCCTGTGACTTTACACGGAGATCACCTGCCGAAACTGCATTGAGAACCATTTTGATATCGTTGATATAGTTCTTCATACGCTCAATGGTATTTGAAAGCGATGAAAGAAGAACATACGTCTCATCATTTCTGTTTGTTGCGGGAGAAGGAGATTCAAGGTCGCCCCCAGCAAGAAGCTGCAGTCTGCTGCATGCTTTTGTAATCGGATCCGTAATATTATTTGATACCCTGACAGATATGGCAATTATTATGCTGAACAATATCAGAAGCAAAAGGATGCAGATAATAACTGTTTTAATAAAAGAAGCAATAATGCTCTCATTAGGAAGAAGGATAATTGTATATACACCTTCGTATTTTTCTACCCGGCTCCAAGAAACAATGTAATTCTTTCCGCAGAGCTTTATGTCCATATTGCCGATAGGCTGGCTTGCAGTCTCCTGATCGTTAAAGCTGCCGGATTCAGAAAACGTATTAATAAGCTGAGCAAGCTCATAAAAGCCATCGTTTGTTTCGGAAAGAGTTATTATATTGTCACCGAAATTAAGAATGTCCATAGCTGTGTTGCTGATAACTCCGCCGCTTGCTGTTACCGCAAATCCGTAGCCGCCGTATGTATTATGCTGGTCAAAGTCCTCAAAAAGAACCTTAAGGAATCCGTTATTGCTGATATCCGCATTGGAAATAGCCGAAGCATACGAAATAGCATATGTTTCAGCCTCAGAACGGGTACGCTTGCTTGTGTCCGCATACATGATGCAGAGGATCACTATGGTAATGACAGTGGCAAGAATGGTAGAACTCAGGATAGTAAGCCTGAGTATTCTTGAACGGATACTTGTTTTTCGCGTCAGGACGATCTCTCCATCCGCAAAGGACGATTTCTTTTTTGAACTTCCTGAAGCTAAATCTGTTAATTTGCCCTTTAAACCCGAAAGCTTATTCTTAATTTCTGAAATGCCTATCATTTTTTTCACTAATATCAGTTCCTTCTCGTATGTACTGTATATATGTCTGAAAACGCAAATTCAATTGTTACTGTCCCAATCTCTTTTTCAGTTCTTCACTGATAAGCAGATATTCTGTACTGTCAATAGTCATAGCATCTTTCAAAAGCGATCGTTTAGCCGCTTTCAGATTCTCGGCTGAATACTTTTTATAGGACTGCTCAAGAAGCTTATTAAGCTTTTTTTCCCTTTTTTCACGCTCTTTCAGCAGCTGTATAAGCTGAGATCTGTCTCTTCTGAGTTTAAACATTCCATCCTCCAAAAGCTATACATGCTATTTAATATATTATATCACATTATACTAAACAATTTATGAATTTTTTATAAATTATGACCTATTAAGAAAAATTTTTCCTACTTTAACTTGACACATACTACAGTAAATTATATGTTGACAAAAATAGAAATAAGGCATATAATTATTATGAATATTTTTCTTGGATTTTTATTTTCTTGATTTTTTGATAAACAAATCATTTTGGAGGATTATTTATGTTGATCCAACACAATTTTCCGGCAATGTTTTCCAAAAGAGAATATGCCAAAAAGAACAATAAACTTAACAAATCCTTGGAAAAGCTCTCTTCGGGCTATGCGATAAATCGTTCGGGAGATAATGCAGCAGGTCTTGCTGTTTCGGAAAAAATGCGTGCACAGATATTCGGAATCAAACAGTCTGTGGTAAACTGTACAGACGGCATATCATTGGTACAGACCTTTGAGGGAGCATTGGGACAAACAGTTTCAATTATTCACAGAGCAAAGGAGCTTGCTGTCCAGTCTGCAAACGGAACATATCAGGATGAAGTAGACAGAGAAGCCATACAAATAGAGTATGAACAGCTGTGTAATGAAGCAGATCAGATAGCAGATACGGATTTCAATGGATTATGCATGCTTAACGGCAGGATGATGGCAGATAAATTCACTATACTCACCGACGACGGTACGAAATGGAAAACACCATTGGATATTGGATTTGCCGGCAGAAACAGCCGTGTGGTATTGAATGGTACGAAAGGAACTCATAATATGTCAATTGAGCTTTTTCCTGATATTACGGACAAGATCATTGACGACCCCGAGCTTATGACAGCGATCAACAAGCTGGATGGATCACATATAAATGCTGTTTTCAATAATGGAAAACCGGAGTATAGCTTAGTTGGCTATGATATCGGCGAATATCCTGTCCTGAATATCGAAACCAATAACGGAACGGCAACCATAAGCACCGTTACAGCAAAAAGCGGAAAAGTTGATATTGCGACTGTGACGTGCAATAATATACCACATAATGCCTATTCCACTGCAAAAGGAAAATGGCAGCACACTTCAGTAGCAACCTATAAAGTGATCGCTGCCCCTAAAGCTGATACTCCAGGCAATAACAGATTTGATGTTTCAAAATACACGGAGGGATATGTAAATCAAGGGAATGATAAGGGCGTGACCCGTGCAGAAAGAGAGGCGTATCTCCAATGGGTCAATGATACTCCGCACAGCAATGCTGTTATTGTGGGAGATAATGTGTTTGATGAGGATACAGACCCTCTGAAATTCACATGGAGTCTGAATTCGCAGGAATATCAGAATGTTGTTGGCAGCAATGGCGTGCCCACCGCAGACAGCGGAGTTGTTCTTCCCGTCTACGATGACAGCTATTCGGGAGGTCCTCAGATATTTATTGAAGGACTTCGTTTCTTGTATGATGATGAGGATATGAAGAACGGGGCAATGTGGGGTATCCGTGTATCCTCAAATTATAATATGGCTTCTGGAAGCAGGAACGGAAAGACGGCTGTGGGCGGAAATCCGAGCATGGACCTGGAAAAATATAAAAACATATGGCTTGAATACGGAAGACAGAATGTAACGCTCACATACAACAAAGCCGAGAATAAATGGTATGACAGCTTCGGCGGATCCGGAACATGGAGTCAATACGGACTTTCAACAAGCTTTTATCCCAAGACGGAATACTATATCAAAAATGGCTATGAGGCTCGTAACCTTTATCATTTCTATGAGGGCGATGGAAAACTTCCCGACGGATTCACGCTGAATGTTGCAGTGACCTGTCCCCGGTATCGGTCTGCAACCACATCAGGTCTTGTATTTAACGAAAATTCTCCCCATTCAGACGGTGATAATATCATTGATTTTAAGCTGGGGGAATATGATCCCGCTAACCCTGATGCAGGGGGTGTTGATTATGCTATCGCTATTGACGGTGCAACATATACTTATGACGGAAGAATACAGCCCGATGGCTCAGAAGGCGTATGGAGGGATTCCAACGGCGATCCGGTTGATCTTGCCGCAGAAGGAATACACCTTCCCACAAATCCCAACGGCACATACATTATGAAGCTCCATGACGGAATGACTATTACCGCACATAACCCGAACTTGCTGGGCACCGGAGGATATTCGTCCCGGATAAAGCTTGTTGACGGCAATACCGGAGCAAATGGTTTCAGGCGGGTCTATGAGGATCTTACCTTTTCCGATGGCCTTATTCTTCAGGTAGGTGCACGCTCTAAGGATAGTGTAAAATTCACTTTTGAATACGAATCCGGCAGTCTGGGTTCGCTTGAATCGGATCTGAATTGTTCTGCAAAGGGACTTGGAATGGATAAGCTCTCCTTACTGACTCAGGATAAGGCAAATGAAGCTATTGACAAGCTTGAGCATTCCCTCAATAAGGTTTCCCTCATCCGTTCTTCCTTCGGAGCACTCCATAACAGGCTTGAACATAAAATAGATGACCTGAACAATGTCAAAGAGAATCTCACTGCTGCCGAATCGGGAATAAGAGATGCCGATATTGCGGAGGAAATGATGAATTTCACGCAGCAACAGATACTGTCACAAAGCTCACAGGCAATGATCTCACAGGCAAATTCACTTCCACAGAGTATTATCCAAATGCTCTCAGAATAATTTTTTTACCCTTTTTTCTTCGATTCGTTTTTACAGTCCTTTCTTTATCTGCATACCGGTCTTATAGCATAAGAATCAGGAGCTTTCTTTTTCAGTAAGCGTCCATGAGATAGTCTCTGAGCTTGTCTTTCTTCCATTAAGAATATCTACCAGCTTGCTTGCTGCTATGGTACCGATGTTTTTATTACCGTATGAAAGAGAAGTTATCCTGACAGGCGACATCTCGCTAAGACTGCTGTTGTCAAAGCTTACAACAGCAATGTCCTCCGGAACTCTTTTTCCCCGGGCAGTAAGATATTTTATAAGCATAAATGCTATCTCGTCGTTATAGCATACAACAGCGGTTGCGTCCCCTATTGCTGTCATAACGCTCCCCGATTCATCAAATAAGCTGTCCTTGGTTTCTGTGGTATACCATATAGTCTTGTTGTCGGAAATAATAATATTATTGTCAAACATAGCAGAGATATAGCCTGAATAACGTTCATGCCCCTGAATATCATCCGCCTTGAAAATCGATGCGATGTTTTTGTGACCCTTTTTCAAAAGGTACGTCACAAGCTCATATCCTCCGCCGCGATTATCCGCACAGACATACAGCGGCCCCTTAAGTTCAGGATAGCAGCTGTTGAAAAAAACAATTGGAATGTTCAGTCCGGCAAGCTTTTCATAGAGGTCGATATTAGGATTCGGAAAGGCTGTTTTCGTTCCCTCCACCAGAATCCCGGCAACCGGCTCATTAAGAATATCCTCAAGTATCCTGCGTTCGCTGCATATTCGGTTTCCTGTCGCAGACAGAATAGCTGAGTAACTATTCTTTGAAAAAACCTCCTCCACTCCCCTGAGCTGACCGGGAAAAATATAGTCGTCAATATACGTCACGATCACAGAGATTTTTCTGCTGTCAGCAGCCGGATTCCTGACTCTTACAACAGACCCGCTGCCCTGCTTTTTTTCGATAATGTCCTTATCCTCAAGTATGGACAGTGCTTTTCTCACAGTCTGCCTGCTTACGCTGTATATCCGGGTAAGCTGTTCTTCCGTGGGGAGGAGGGTTCCGTTGCTGTAATATCCTGCCCTTATCTCTTCGGACAAAGAATTTGCCACAAATTCATATTTCTTCATTCATCGTCACCTCAAAACAATACAAATTTCTCTATATTTACAATACAACTTCAGCGGCGATTTGTCAAGAGTTTTTCTGTATCAGAAATAATAATTTTGTAGAAATGCAACACAAATAGACATCATCAACAAAATCCAATGAATAATAATGTAGGTTTTGTATATTGTAATTACGATACTCTTATGCTAAAATAGTATCAAACATGAGACAAAAGGAATAATATTTGTATTTAAACTACAAATTTGTATTTTATCTCATATTTCAATCATAAAAAACATTCTATCCATTTTTCAGAAAGGATCGAAAGCTTATGAACAAAATCTACTTTATTACAGGAAGCCAGGACCTTTACGGTGAAGATACTCTCAGACAGGCTGCAGATGACAGCAAGGAGATGTCAGCTTTTCTTAACGATAAGCTCAGCGATATTGCTGAGGTATGCTTTGAGCCTGTTGTCACAACAGCAGCAGAGGCTGAAAATATCTGCGTTAAGGCATCCTCTGACAATGAGTGTATTGGCGTTATTATGTGGATGCACACCTTCTCCCCCGCAAAAATGTGGATAAGAGCACTTAAAGCTCTGAGAAAGCCTATGCTCCATCTTCATACACAGTTCAACGAAAAGCTTCCCTATGACAGCATTGATATGGACTTTATGAATCTTAATCAGTCTGCACACGGTGACAGAGAATTCGGCTTTATCTGTACGAGACTTGGCATAAAGCGTGAAGTAGTCGTGGGTTATTATAAGCATGAGGATGTTATTTCAAGGCTCCGCAGCTTTGCACATGCAGCGGATGCAGTTAATTTCGGCAGGACCATGAAGGTCGCCATGCTGGGAAACAATATGCGTGATGTTGCAGTTACTGATGGTGACAGAGTTGAGAGCGAGATCTGCTACGGCTGGAATGTTAACTATTATGGAATAGGAGATATTGTCGCTGTTGCAGAGACGGTCACCGATTCTGAGATAGACGCAAAGCTTTCCGAATACAACGAAAAATATACAATGGCTGCCGATGATCTGGCTGCCGTAAGAGAGCAGGCAAAATATGAGGTCGCTCTTGAAAAGTTTATAGAAAAGGAAAATATCGGAGCATTCACCGATACCTTCCAGGATCTTCACGGACTGCGTCAGCTTCCCGGAATCGCAGCTCAGAATCTTATGGCAAAGGGGATCGGCTTCGGACCTGAGGGTGACTACAAGACCGCTGCTCTTGGTGCAGTTCTCTTTAAAATGGCAGAGGGCAGAAATGGTGCAACGGGCTTCATGGAGGATTATACTTATGATCTTACAAGCGGTGAAGAGCTTGAGCTGGCTGCACATATGCTTGAAGTATCCCCCGTATTCGCTGCAGGAAAACCGGAAATACAGGTACATCCTCTGGGAATCGGTGGAAAGGAGGACCCTGCAAGACTTGTTTTTGACGGTATAGACGGCGAGGGAATCGCTGTTTCAATGATAGACATGGGTGACCGTTTCCGTCTTATATGTGCGGATATTACTCTCGTAAAGCAGCCTGAGCCTATGCCCAAGCTGCCTGTTGCAAGGCTTATGTGGAAGCTTAAACCAAGCTTTGCTGCAGGTGCAGCTGCGTGGATATATGCAGGAGGTGCACATCATGCAGTTGTTTCTACCGCTCTTACAAAGGAAGACATTCGTCTTTTTGCAAAAATGACAGATACAGAGCTTGTTATCATTGATGAAAAAACAGAGATAAACGCTTTTGAACAGCAGCTTGCTATGCTTGACGCAATGGCTAAGCTTAAGAGGTAAGTAAAATGACTATACAGGGAAAAATTCGGAACAACAAGACCTTTCTCGGAATCGAATTCGGCTCTACAAGAATAAAAGCAGTCCTTATTGACGATACATATGCACCCATAGCAGCAGGCAGCCATGATTGGGAAAACCGCTATGAGAACGGCGTTTGGACATACTCTCTTGATGATATCATCGGCGGACTTCAGAACTGCTACGCAAAGCTTGCTGCCGATGTAAAGGAGAAGTATGGCATTATCCCCGAATCCTACGGTGCAATGGGCATCTCGGGAATGATGCACGGTTACATGGCTTTTGACAAGGATGATGAGCTTCTTGTTCCTTTCAGAACATGGAGGAACACCATTACCGAGCAGGCTGCTTCCGAACTTTCACAGCTTTTCAGATTCAATATCCCACAAAGATGGAGCATAGCCCATCTATATCAGGCAATTCTGAACAACGAGGAGCATATCTCAAGGATCGCCCATATCACTACCCTTGCAGGGTATATCCACTTTCGTCTTACAGGGGAAAGAAGCGTCGGAGTCGGCGAGGCTTCCGGTATTTTCCCTATCGAAAACGGCACCTACAATGAAAAGTATATCAATATGCTTGACGAACTTCTAAAGGAGAAATCCTTTAAAGGAAATATCAGAGAAATACTTCCCCCTGTTCTCAGTGCAGGCGAAGGAAATGCCGTTCTTACAGAAAGCGGAGCAAAGCTTCTTGATCCCACAGGCGTTCTCAAAGCAGGTATAAAGCTCTGCCCTCCCGAAGGCGATGCAGGAACGGGAATGGTTGCAACAAACAGCGTCCTTCCCGAGACAGGAAATGTTTCCGCAGGCACGTCAATTTTTGCTATGCTCGTTCTGCAGAAGCCGCTTGCAGGATATTATCCCGAAATAGATGTGGTGACCACTCCCGATGGCTCCCCTGTTGCTATGGTTCACTGCAACAACTGCTGCTCCGAGCTTGATGCCTGGGTCAATGTTTTCGGTGAATTTGCAGCACTTAGCGGAAATCCTCCGGATAAATCGAAGCTTTATGAGACACTTTATAAAAATGCTCTTAACGGTGATGCGGACTGCGGAGGTACTGTTGCATATAACTTCCTTTCAGGTGAGCCTGTAGCAGGTGCAGAAAACGGCAGACCAATGTATTTCAGAGCACCCGACAGAAAATTCAGTCTTGCAAATTTCTTCCGTGCACAGCTTTACTCTGCAATGGCATCTCTTAAACTTGGAATGGATATACTCTTTGAAAATGAAAAGGTATCCGTTCAAAGGATAACAGGCCACGGCGGACTTTTCAAGGTGCAGGGCGTTGCTCAGCAGTTTCTTGCAGACGGACTTAACAGTGCCGTTTTCGTAATGAAAACAGCCGGCGAAGGCGGTGCATGGGGCATGGCAATACTTGCCGCATATTACGTCTCAGGAAAGGGAAAGTCACTTCCCCGGTTCCTTGAAACAGAAGTTTTCGCATCTATGGAATCCTCAGCTGTTCAGCCTGATGAAAAGGGTACAGCCGGATTTGCCGCATTTATCGAAAACTATAAAAAGGGTCTGGCGGCTGAATATGCTGCCGCAGAATAGCAGAAAGGAATCTTGAAAAATGCTTGAAAAACTAAAGCAGGACGTGCTGGAGGCTAACCTCCTTCTTCCGGAATATAAGCTTATCACATTCACCTGGGGAAATGTTTCCGGTATCGACAGAGAAAGTGGCATGATGGTGATCAAACCCTCGGGCGTTTCCTATGACGGCATGACCGCCGATGACATGGTTGTGGTTGAACTAGCTACAGGCAAGGTGGCAGAAGGTAAATGGAAGCCCTCCAGTGACACTCCTACTCATCTGGAGCTTTACCGTGCATTCCCCGAAATAGGCGGAGTAGTTCACACTCACAGCCGCTGGGCAACATCCTTTGCCCAGGCAGGTATGGGAATAATTCCAATGGGAACCACACAGGGAGATTATTTCTATGGTGAGATTCCATGCACAAGGGCAATGACTCCCGATGAAATAGCAGGAGAATATGAGAAGGAAACCGGCAGTGTAATTATAGAGACGTTCAATGGAATTGATCCCATGTCCATACCCGCTGTTCTTGTAAAGAGCCATGGCCCATTCACCTGGGGCAAGGATGCTCACGAGGCAGTACATAATTCCGTTGTACTTGAAGAGGTAGCCTTTATGAACTATCATGCAATGTCAATGAATCCTTCCGCAGGACGCATGCAGCAGGAACTTCTTGACAAGCACTATCTTAGGAAGCACGGAAAAAATGCATACTACGGACAAGGGTGAGAACCATCTGACTACAGTAAAACAATTTGACCCCGCACAAAGCATCTTGTGTCTGCTTTGTGCGGGGTCTTTTGGCGTATACTCGCCGAAAAGACGTGTGCAATACGTTTGTAAAGACAGCTTCAATGATCTGACATTGTTATTTCAGCAAGTCAAGGCGTTCAAATACCATGGTTGCCTGTATTTTATCACCGCCCAAAAAGCCTTTTGATCCGGATGAGGTAGTTGAGATCGTATGAAGTCTGTATCCCTTAGCTACCTGTCTGTTGATAACATTCTGAAGATTTGTAAGACTTGACTCACCTGAACCTGTGCCTAAAAGCTTTTCTGTAAGTACGACCTGAAGAACAATATATGGTTCTCCTCCTTTACCGGCTGCACTTCCGTATCCTGCGTCAAAACCTACGCCTGCCATATAAATTTACTCCTTTATTATGTATTTTTGCATTTCTGCAAATATAATAGCCAAAAACAGTGTAATAAACAATATCTCACATTCTATCCGAGGATTTATCTGAAGGTTGATTGAGAATTACCACTGCTCGGAAACAAATTCTCCGCTTACCGAAATGATTCTCCAATCACAAGCAGCGGTGGGTTTTGAAATGAGAGAGCCTCCCCAGCCTTCCATACCGGATGCTGAGATATTGTGATACTCCGTATATCTTCCGTCCTGAGGAAGTATAAACTTTACGCGGAGAGTATCTTCATCAACATACGCATAATCTGCATCGGATGGAGAGTAGAATGCGGGCATTTTGTACTCAATTTCAATAATAGCATTTTCAAAATAACCGAAATCCAGCGGAGTTGTGGAAACATATGCATCAATGCTGTGATAATAAAATGTGTCGAACTGAACGGAATAGCTGTAGGAGCTGTCATCATATCCCATTGTGATGCCAAGATAGTTTCCGATATTATCAGCTGTCAGTTCAGTTCTCACTACTGAGGGAGTCGTTGTTGTTGGTTCCGTAGTAGTAACAGTGGTAGGTACGGTTGTGGTCTCGGTCGTTGTTGCCTCAGGTGTTGTAACCGAAACCGCCGATGTCTCCGCCTTGATCGATTCAAGCTCTGCCCTCAGGCTCTCAGCCTCTTGTTTAGCAGAGTCCTCCGAGCCCGAACATGCGGACAATAATACAGCCAGAACCACCGGCAAAGCTCTTTGGGTCATTCCCATGATATCTTTGTATTTTTTATTAAGCTTCATAATAATTCCTCCTATATTCGTTATACCGCTGTCAATCAAAGGATAAAATACATTTACTTCTTATCCTTTCAGCGAATACACCTGTTTTGTATATATTTCCGCTGTTGTGGGGTACGTAAGATAAACTGTAACATCTTCACTGTCATTGTTTAACCGAAATGTCGTATATAGCTCTACAGTCTGACCCGGCTCTGCAGAAAAGTACTTCGAATAATGTGTACCGTCAGTGGTGCTTTCGTCTGTTATTGAAAGTTTTTCCATTCCCTGATACGCCTGAGCTGTTACAAACATTGCGGGAATAGGATCAGTTGCATTGCTGACAAATGAATAATGAATAATTACTGTGCCGTCTGCTGCTACATCCGCTCTCGTTATCGAACATTCACATGCTGCATATGAAGTATTCTGAGTTTCATCGATATCCGTAAGAAAAACCTCGTTTGCGGTTATTCCGAGAGATACTATACGATGATCGCAAACAGATGAAAAGCCTTCAGCCATGACTGATACCGAGTCTACTGTGTTTTTAAGGTCGAATTGCTTCATCAAATAAACCGTCGAACCTGCTGTGATCTTTGTATATTCATCAAGCTCTCCGACTGATGTTCCGTCCAGTTCGATCCCGCATTGATATGCATTTACATGTCCGAATTCCCATGCGGCAGAGGGAAGCGAATCCGTATTAGTGAAGCTATATGCCACCAAAAGCTTTGAATCATAAACAGCCGCATCAGTTATCTCAAACGCTCCATTATAGTTCATTGCGGGATCATAATCCTTCGCGAATGAAATAACATTTGTACCAAACTCAATATCTTTTACAGGTCTTTGCGCCAGAAAAGAATTATAACCTTCCGGCTCTTTTGAATAACCCAAAAAACCTGTATTATCATCCGAACTGCATCCGCTGCTAAAGGCAAGAACGGAACAAACCGCCAATACCGATGATAATGACCTTTTAATATAAGCTTTTCCCGATCTGCCATGATGTTTGATCTGTAACATTTCTATTCCTCCCATGTCCCATGTATGTATCATTTTTCTGCATATTTCTGCCTTAAACTGTAGTATACATCTTTTTTCATCCGATTTGGTGTGCTGTCAGCTAACAAAAGCTCCTGCTATCATCAGCGTGATAACAGGAGCATGTAATACTATCTGAAGGCGATATCCTGAAATGTACGGAACAGCGAATCATCTTCCTTTTCATAAATAAAATAATTGGGATCAACATACCTGAATGCTTCTATAGTATCCTCAAGTGTCAATGAATGAATTCTCCTGCCGGCACCCGATGAGCTTCCATCATCGAAAAGGCAGAAGCGATCCGAGCCTTGGCATATCATCTGACCGGTGCAGTACAGATACAGATTAAGCTGTCCGCTGCTGCTGTAATCAAGATCGATATTGTTATAGTAGAACACCTGAGTATTGATCATATTTCCGCACGAACCAACAGAAAGAACTATATCGTTATATCCATCGCTGTTAACATCAATAACGGAAAGCTGAACATACTGCCCGTCATTCAGCATCCCCGTTTCCTGATTCATAACGGACGTGCTTATAAGCGATGTAAAGTAGGTATTGTCAGATATAACGTGAAAATCAGGCCAGCCGTCATACATTTTAACAGTGGAAACACACAACTGCCTGTAATACTCGTTCTGTCCCTCTGGATTATAGGCGGATATCTGAAATAAGTCATCATACCCGTCACCGTTATAATCACAAAGCATTGAAACATATTTATTCTCTCTCAACGAAGCAGTGTCGATAATGATATATTCCATAGGAATACCATCATCAGCTTTGAAGAGCAGCGGTTCGTCCATTTCCTCAGCAGTGAGCCTGTACGCCTTGCCGGCATCAATATTTTTATAGTACTGCTCATATTCATCAAATGGATCATCGGATTTATCAGTATTTTCGGAAACAGCAGCGGCAGTCTCTGTCACTACATCAGCTTCAGTCACCTCCACACTGCCTTGAGAAGCAGTTGTTCCGGTTGTAATGTCAAGAATTGAAGCTGTTCCTAAGGAATCCGATGCTTCGGTAATATCAGTCAGAGATGATGTAATATTCGTAATTTCTGGCTCGGTGATCGGAAGTTCAGCATTATTTTCCTTATCATGCATAATGACAGCAGCTGATGAAATAACCAGAACAGATGCCATAACAGATGAAATAATGATCAATGGAAGCTTATTTCCGTTAAGCTCTTTCAATATCTCATTCGTGTCGGAATAGCGGTCCTCAGGGTCGAGACGAGTACATCTGCCAATTATTTTAGAATATTTTTTGTCATATGCAAGACTGCCGAAAATACATTCCAGAGTTTTTCCAAGAGCATAAATATCCGAACGCTTGTCCGTTTGAGAAAAACCATACTGCTCGGGAGGTGCAAAGCCCTTTGTGCCCAGATACCGCGTATCGCTGTCAACCTCAGGCTTAACTGTCCGTGCAGCATCAAAATCAATAAGTCTGATATGCCCGTCATCCCCCATTAATATGTTTGACGGCTTGATATCACGATGAACTATTCCAAGCCTGTGAATATGAAAAAGCACCCTGCAAAGCTCCTTTGCGGCATTTACCATTGCTTTCTCAGTAAAGCATGCTTCGGATATGCTCCAGCCATCAATAAACTCTTCCGTAATTACGATCCCGTTTTCATCGGAATCAAAAGAGTATATCTCAGGCAAATAAGGATGAGGATTCTCACTTAACAGCCTGTACACGTCAATGCATCCATCCCTGATAACACGTTTAATTATCTTTCTGCCGTTATCATCAGTTTCAGAATATATGCAGCCACGTTCATTTTCTTTGATAAGCTGCCCCATTTTTTCATCTCCCAAGACTTGACATTTTTCTTTATTTATGATAGCATACTTTATAGCTATTGTCAACAAGAGGGGTAATTATGATAATAAAGAACACTGATGAAATGCAGCAGGAGATACAAAGCACTGATAATATTTATGACACCTTAGAAAAAAACCGGGAAAGCTTCCGCCGGGAAAATCTGTCAGATTATCTTAAAGCTCTCCTTGCCGGAAAAGAAATCAAACCTGCCGATGCTATACGGAAAAGCGGACTTGACCGAAGCTACGGCCATCAAATCATTTCGGGCAGAAAAGCCCCATCCCGTGACAAGCTTATTGCCTTGTCATTTGGAATGGAGCTTACTCCGGATGAAACCAATGATCTGTTAAAAATCTCCTGCAACCGCACGCTATATGCCCGTGATCAAAGAGACGCTGTTATTATATATGCTCTGACAAACAGAATGAGCATAATTGAGACCAATCAGCTGCTATATGATAAGTCGCTTGAAATAATATCATAAGGCTAAGGAGTGTTATTCATAACCGGAGGATTCTTATTCGTACAGCTACTGAGCCATGGGATACCAATTCCCCCACCGAGCGTGATCGTTGAATAAACTATGCATTCTGTCCGCAGCTCATTTGTCGCTGATCCTTATTTCCGAATTAAAGAATTGTTCCTGAAATGCAACCTGTGCCCTAATTTCATCAACTGAAAATGTTTGTCCTTCAGGTGCTGCAACCCACTTTTTTTCTACATCATCAAAACGATGAATAACTGCAATTACTCTGCCGGTAAACTCATTTACCGGTCTATCCACCCCTAAAATATAAACGTCCTGTTCTTCTCCATCCGGTGCCATTGTTCCTTCTATGTATCCATAGTTAATTGGATAATACATATCCTTATGTTCAGGGTGATAGCTTCCCATAGGTCTGTCAACAGTTACCTTCACAGTATCTCCGATCAATTTACAATCTCCTTTAGCCCATATTCAAGGTGATTCACATATAAAGCACATTCCCCTGCTAACATCATGATATCGGCAGGGGAATAATTGATATTACATAAAAATCTTTTCGAGGGAACGTGCAAGATCGTCCAGCTTGCTGGCAGTTGCAGCCGCATTTGCCGATATCTCGGCGTTCTGCTGAACGACACCCGAAATATGAGTCATGCTGTCAGAAATCTGACTGAATGAAGCTGCCTGCTCCTCAGATGCAGCCGCTATTCCGTCAATGATCTTGTTGCTTTCCGATACACCTTCCATCATTAAACGAAGCTGCTCTGCAGTTTCATCTGCGATCCTTGTTCCGTCGGCAACTGCACGCATTGTTTCGTCAATAAGTGCTGCTGTACCCTTGGTTGCTTCTGCACTCTTTGTAGCCAAATTACGAACTTCGTCCGCAACTACTGCAAAGCCTTTTCCGTGCTGACCTGCTCTTGCAGCTTCTACTGCTGCATTGAGAGCAAGTATATTGGTCTGAAATGCAATGTCATCAATCGTCTTAACAATATGACTGATCTTTCCGGAGGACTCCTCTATTCTTCGCATAGCATTCTGCATCTCACCCATTTTATCCGAACCCGCTTCAAGTGTACGTGCAGTTTCCGATGCGATCCTGCCTGCATTTGCTGCTGCCTTAGCACTGTCATTGATCTGCATTGCTATTGTTTCAAAGGAAGCAGAAAGCTCCTCTACAGTTGCAGCCTGAGTTGATGAACCATCAGAGAGCCTTGATGATACCTCCTGCATCTCCTTAGATTCACTGCCGATATCCGAAGATATCTCAGTCACCTGACCGAAAATACGCTTCTGCTCACTGTTAACTCTGACAGTTTCTTCAATATTGTTCCTGATATTTACAAGCATAGTATTGATTCTGTCACTGAGAGTAGAATATTCGGGACAAGAACGCACGTCAAAATCGACATCAAGCTCGCCTTCGGCAACAGTATCAAGCTTTTTAAGAATACTATCAATACCATTGATTATTACCTTCTGAACAAAGCTGTTGATTATCATGATGATAATTACAAGCATTACTGAAATGGATATGGTATAAATAAGCATCAGCATTGTTCTGCCGCTGTACACCTCGTCCATAGGCATTGCAGCAATCAGGATATAATCATCGTTCTCTCCTGTCACGCAGTAAACGCTGCTTCCACCGATTTTGCAGAAAACGCCATCCGCACCGTTCATAAGCTTGTCGGTAACTCCTGCATCTGCTGCAGAAACTCCAATAAGCGACTTGTCAGGGTGAGCTTCAATAAGTCCGTCAGACTTGGAAATAGCCATAACATATCCCTTGGCTCCTACGGTAAAGGATTCAAGCACGTTGTCAATGCTGTTGTTCTCCAGATGTTCCTGGAGTCTTTCCGGAGCATTGCCGACCTGAACGATACCCTTGGAATCCTTACGTGCAACACTTATGTACTGGAACAGTATACCGCTTGCACCGTTGGGCTGCGGCTCCTGTGCTATCTTCAGATCGGGATCTTCCAGGATAGGCAGGAAAGCCCTGGTCTGATCGCTTGTACTGAAATCAAAACCATAGTATTCAGGAACTGTACCCCAGTAAATAACACCTTTCTCATCGGTTACGTGAACCTCGTCAACTCCCAGCATTTCTGTAATTTCGCAGAGAGCATCAAAATCATCAATTATAGAGGGGTCAAGAAGAATCATCTCTGCGAAAGAATCCGCCTTGGCGATATACTCCGCATTGAGCTGTTCCGTCAGCTCTGCGATCTCAAGATCATTATCTGCCAGCTCATCAATAACGTCAGCTATTCTTCTTTCGGACGTGCTTTTTGCAGTAGCCTTCATAACGCATGTCTGTACGATAAAAACTATCGTCAGCATAAAAACTAAAGACACAGCACAGGCATACAAAATTCGTTTGGTCAATGTTTTTTTCATAATATTCTCCTTCAGGTATTTATAGATAATGCTAAACGCCTATTTATTATACAATCTATTATAATCATATCACAAAAATCCAAAAAAATCAAGCAAAATATTTCAATTTTATCCATAAAATCAAAAAAAATCGTTCAACCTGACCAAATATCGACCAAGTCGGGCATATGATACTATTACTTTCCCAATCAACTATTGGATTTAGGGGAATAATAATACCATTCCGGTTGATTTTCACGGTCAGATAATGTATAATGTATTTAGCATGCAGGGCCTCTCCCCTGACTTATACAAATTCTAAACCGTCCTTATCTATAGATCGTTTTAGGATTATTATCAGAATTGAAATCCGGAGGTAAAAACTATGGTTGAATTGATTTTAGCATCAGAAAAGGATAAAGCATTATTAAATAATCTTTTAGAAAAATACCTGTATGATTTTTCACAGTGGGAGAAAACAGATGTAAGTGATGATGGTCTGTATCATTACGAATGGCTTGATTACTATTTCACCGAGGAAAACAGATATCCGTATATAATCAAGGTTGATAATAAATTGGCAGGATTTGCACTGATAAGCGATTATCCGGAAGCACCTGGAGAGGAAACGGATTTCTGTCTTTCTGAGTTTTTTATACTGCATAAATACCGAAGAAACGGATATGGGAGAAATGCAGTATATCAGATCCTGGACAGACATCATGGCAGATGGCAGCTCAAGTGTCATCCCCACAACCTTGCATCCGTTTATTTCTGGAACTCGGTGGTCGATGAATATACAGGCGGCAGATACAGATTAGTCGAAAGCTATCCTAATAATGAAGTAGATTACGATGACGGAACACCTGCTAATGTATTCTTTTTTGAAAACTGACAAAAAAACTGTACGGCACCAAAGGGGACACCCTCCCTTTTGGCTCCGTACAGTTTTTTCTGTATCGGACTGCAGCATCCAATCACACTGTTCATCCGAATAACGCTGATCCTCGTAAATTATTTCTGTGTATTAATAAGCCTGTCGGAATATTCAGCGATCAGATCCAGTTCTTCCTCCGAAAGCTCAAATACATAAGTCATCACATTTTCACCGCTAAAGGAAACGATGTACATCCTGCCCGAAGCAATGCATATCCTTACAGCGTCTCCATTATCATCCGACATATCAACGATGTATTCAGATACAGGAACATGCTCCTCACCCTCAGACGAAGTCATGTTCTCCTTATTCTCCTCAACGATATTATCAATTAACAATGCAAAATCAGACAGCATATAGGTATATTCAGCATCAGGCTCAACAGTAACTCCCGCTTTATCTGAAGTGTATTCCTGGATTATCACCGCTGTATATTCACCGCTGAGAAAACAATCCATTGACTTAACAGCCCCGTCAGCATCAAGAGCAGAGGCAACAACTATTTCATCATTCTCGGATTCCTTTGCCTCCGGCTCTGAACCCTCCTGATCATCTTCCTCATCTGTAACAGGCTCGCTTTTATCACCGCCTATTACCGGAGCATCAGCCATATCAACATATCCAAGCTCATCCTCCCCGATAATGCTGTTGTTTGATGAACCAACAATACCTACATTTACAGCACCTGAATCGGAATATGAAACATGAGTTTCAGCAAAATAAGATGTCTTTTCCTCCCGCTGTCCGAATTCCTCTGCGTATACCTGAACAGAGGTCTCGGCTATTTCAGTCTCTGTAAAAATCTCTGTAGCTGCCTCTGTTACAACAGAGGTTATCTCAGTTTCTACGGGATAAGAAGGATCTGTTTCAGCAAAAACCGGCTCCTTTGCAGCTGCAGCCGTTTCCGGAACAGCAGACGTGGTAAAAATGTCTGCTGTGTCCACCTCCTCTGCCGGATATCCCATGTCGGAACGAGCAGTAATTCCCCTGTCGGAATACTGATCTATAAACACAACAGCTCCTATACATGCAGCAGCTGCGGCAGCGGCAGACACAGCCTTGAATGCTACAGCACGTCTTTTACGAGCTTCACGCTCACGCTTTTCAGCTTCCGTTTCAAAATATTCTCCGTCTCGGATAGCTCGCATCATCTGTTCAGTACGGGATATGAAGCTGCCTGATATCTTCAGCTCGTCATGAGCCTTTTTGTATTTATCTGAGAAGTTACTCATAATTCCGGATCCCCTCCCAATGATTTTTTCAGCAAAGCCCTACCTCGGGCTAACTGTGTTCCGACGGTCGCAGGACTTACCCTTCTGACCCTCGCAATATCATTTATGCTCATCCCGCTGTAATAAAACAGATGAATTACTGTCCTGTATTTTTCAGGCAGCTTCATAACTGCATCCATAACTGCCTGAGCAGTTCCGTCAATACACGCATTAATGCCGTCATCCTCGGCAGACAGATCATCGTCCAACGGAACTGTCCGCCTGACCCATCCGGACTTGAGATAATTCTTACATTTGTTGATAGCCGTCCTGAGAAGCCACGCCTTTTCATGATTTTCATTCTCAAAAACAGGCTTACGCTTAACAAGCTCGGCAAATGTCTCCTGAGCCATATCCTCCGCATCATCCATTGATTTGACATAGGTATAGCACAGTCTGATTATCATTACCGAATAGGTATCGAGAACCCGGCGGATGTATTCGTCATCAAAGGTACCGTTTGAACCCGAATACACTTAACCGCCCCCTAAAACAATATTTAATATTTTTATATACGATGCTCATTGCAATGGTAAATTATCATCATACAATAATTATCTCTCTGTATATAAAACAATTCAGAGAGAAGTAATTTTTCACTTTTATAAAAAAAACTTTCGATTTTCTTATAAAAATGAAAACTGCGGGAGATATCCGAAGATATCCCCCACATTTTTTTCGATTTATCTCTGTAATACCATTACATTCCCACAACGGAAAGTGCATCCGGGAACCATGTGATGATGAACTGTGAAACAAGTACAACTGCAATAAGTGCGATAGGATAAGCAGCAGCATAAGCAGATGCAACATCATCCGTCTTAGCTACGTTGATAAGAGTACCCAGAGCGGGAGTTGAAGTCATACCGCCTGTGATACCGCCCAAGTTGTTAAAGAGAGGAAGCTTCATAACATACTTTGCAATGATGAAGCCGAAGATCATAGGAACAGTTGTCATAAGTGCACCGTAAAGGAAGTAAGCGGGTTCAAAGTACTGAACAAAGCTTGCACCGCCGGGAATACCCGCACCAATAAGGAATGCCATAAGACCAAACTCTCTGAAAAGCTCAAGGACCTTCTTTTCGGGTCTCATGCTGAGTGCCCCGAAATGGCCAAAATGAGCGATCACAAGAGAAGAAAGGAGGCAGCCGCCTGTTGTACCGAGAGAGAATGTAGATGAACCCATAGGGATCTTTATACCGCCGACAAACACGCCGATCACTACCGCAATAGCGAATGCAGCCAGACCGAAGTTATCAACGCTGAAAAGCTTCTTGTCAGCAAGCTTGTCCTTACCTGTATCAACAGAGGCGATCTTCTTGCGTTCTTCCTCCATATTAGCCTTCATAATCTTAGGAACAAGCTGAACAAAGAGAACAACTCCTACAACACCGAACAGATAAGCAATACCGTGACCAACAGTTGCGATATCCTCAAATGCAGAGATCGCGTTCTTGGAAGCCTCTTCTGCAGAAACACCTGTATTGGCAGCATAGCTTGTGATTATATCAGCATTTGAAGCATAAACGGACTTGATCGTGTCCTTTGCAGCAGAGAATGCAGGAGTGGATGTAAGAGCACCTGAGAGAAGTCCTACTGCCATAGCTGTACCGCATCCGAATACCTTAACGCATACTACTGTTGTAACGCCGCCAAGGATAATGATTATCAACGACAGCAAAGCATAGGACTTGAAGTTCTTTTTAAGGCTTGAAAAAAAGTTAGGTCCTGCAATAAATCCTACGGATGAAACGAAAAGGATAAGTCCGAGAGTTTCAATAACCTTGAAATAGTTCTTTGTGAGACTCTGTGTAAGGAAGCCCAGCTTAGGAACGAGATCACTGCCCTCGCCTGTGAAAACAAGAGCACCGAAAAGAAGGGCAACGATGAATACGCCTGCTGTACCAAGGCTTACACCCTTGATAGAAATACGGCCCAGCAGATAGCCAAGTGCGGTAACAATGAATACCACAAACATAAGAAATGTAATACCTGTGATAGATATTACTCCGCCGAATAGTGTCATTATTATTTCCTCCCATTAATCAGACTTATATATATTATACTATATCATGATACTATATAAGTCAAAATAAGTCAGATTAAACAAAAAGTTTAAATCTGTATAAACGCACCGCAAACCCCTGCCCAAAAGACAGAGGTTTGCTGCGTTGATACCGGCCGGAATACTTTCCAAATCCCGGTCAGTGAAGGTCAATTAGTTAGCACGTCTTGCGTAGTCGGGAAGAAGCTTAGGAGAAACAACATCTGTATTGATTCCTGCAGCCTTCTGCTCCTCAGCAAACTTAGTAACGTGGTCAAGTGTGAGCTTTCCTACAGTAACATTCTTGTACTTAGCAGCAACGCTCTTTCCTGCGTTTCTTCCGAATACGATAACGTCAAGGAGAGAGTTGCCCATAAGTCTGTTTCTGCCGTGGATACCGCCAACAGCCTCACCTGCAACGTAAAGGTTCTCAACGCCGCTCATGCCATCAACGGAAATATCAATACCGCCATTCTGGTAGTGAAGTGTAGGATATACGAGTATAGGCTCCTTACGGATATCAATGCCGTACTCCATGAACATTCTGAGCATAGCGGGGATTCTCTTTTCGATAGTACCCTCACCATTCTTAAGCTCGATCATAGGAGTATCGAGCCATACGCCCATTCCGTCCTCATTGCCTGTATTGATGCCCTTGCCTCTGTTCTTGCACTCTCTGATAATAGAGGAAGCACAGATATCACGAGTCTCCAGAGGATGCATGAATACTTCACCGTCAACATTAACGAGCTTAGCACCCAGAGAACGAACCTTCTCTGTTACGAGAGCACCGAATATCTGTTCAGGGAATGCAGCACCTGTGGGGTGATACTGGAGGGAATCAGCGTAGAGGAGCTTAGCACCTGCACGGTATGCGAGAACAAGACCATCTGCTGTAGCACCGTAGTGGTTGGATGTAGGGAAGCCCTGGTAGTGGAGTCTGCCTGCACCGCCTGTAGCGATGATAACAGTCTTTGCCTTTGCAACCATAAGCTCCTTGGTCTCCATGTTCATAAGAACAGCACCTGCTGCCTTACCCTGATCGTCGAGGATGATCTCGATAGCGGATGTAAAGTCAATAACAGGGATCTGTCTGTTAAGAACTTCATCACGGAGAGTCTTCATGATCTCAGCACCGGAGTAGTCCTTACAAGCGTGCATTCTCTTTCTGGAAGTACCGCCGCCGTGTGTTGTGACCATTGTGCCGTCAGGCATCTTATCGAATTCAACGCCCAGCTCATTAAGCCACTGGATACAGTCGGGAGCGTCGTTTACGAGCTTAGCAACCAACTCATGCTTGCCCTTGAAGTGACCTCCGCCGTAAGCATCGATGTAGTGGATAGCAGGTGAATCATTGGGCTTGTCAGCAGCCTGGATACCGCCCTCAGCCATCATTGTGTTAGCGTCACCGATACGAAGCTTAGTAACGATCATAACGTTAGCTCCGCCGTTGTGAGCTTCAATAGCTGCGGAAGAACCTGCTCCGCCGCCGCCGATTACGAGAACGTCAACATCATACTTGGGATTCTCCAGATCAATCTTAGCGGGATCGATACGGCTGTTACCCTGGAGGAGATCAGCAAGCTGATGGGGAACCTTTTCACCCTTGTTAGGACCAATCTTCAGTTCTTCAAACTCGGACTCAATGTAGTCGGGATGATATGTCTTGAGAACCTCATCCTTCTGTTCAGCAGTCATTCTGTCAGGCTCATATGCTGCATTGGCAGCTCTGTTAGCTTCAACCTTTTTGATCGAAGCAAGCATTTCTTCACTTGTGTACATTAGCCAGTCCTCCCTTACTTTTCGATATCTCTGTTATTGTACTTCTCCTGCATTTCCTCATCGGACATAGCCATCAGCTCGTCAAGGAATGCCTTGAAGTCACCGTTGTTGATCTCCTTGACTCTGTCCTCAAGGTGCTGAGTCTTGGGCTGTAGATACTTACCGTTGATACGTCTTGCAAGCATACCGACCTGAGGATGAGAGATACCGGCAGGACATCTGGAGGAACACACGCCGCACATTACACAGTCAAATGACTCTTCAGCACACTTATCAAATTCGCCTCTCTGAGCGTATGCGATATACTGCATAACATTAAGCTTCTGAGTACAAGCCTTTGTGCAGGCATTGCAGCCTACGCAAGCGTAGATCTCAGGATAAAGCTGCATCATAACAGCCTGAGTTGTAGGGATAGTGTTGATATCATAGATCTGCTTTACCAGTGGGAAGAAAGGCAGAGTAGCTATGTACATATTCTCCTGAACCTGTGTCTGACAAGCGAGACAAGTCTTAAGCTCTGTGTCACCCTTGATTCTGTAGATAGTTGCACAAGCACCACAGAAACCGTTGCGGCATCCGCAGCCTCTTACGAGCTGGTAGCCTGCGTATTCCATAGCCTTCATGATTGTAAGGCTTGCAGGAACGCTGTACTGCTTGCCGAACAGAAAGATGTTTACCATATTTTCCATCTGAAACTACACTCCTTATTAATATTCGTTAGGAAGCTCATCGAGCTGATCAAATCTGAATACAGGTCCGTCCTTGCAGACATACTTGTTGCCGATGTTGCATCTGCCGCACTTACCGACAGCACACTTCATACGAAGCTCCATAGTAGTGAATACCTGAGTCTCGTTGAAGCCCAGCTCCTTAAGTCCTGCAAGAGTGAACTTGATCATGATAGGAGGACCGCACATTACAACAGTCTTGGAAATGTCGGGATTAAGCTCCTTAACATAGTTGGGAACAAAACCAACATGACCGTCCCAACCTTCCTGCTCACGGTCGATAGTGAGGTTTACTTCGATGCCGTCATCCTTCATCCATTCATCAATGATCTCCTTATAGTCAACCAGATCATCCATAGAACGGGAACCGTAAACGATCTGTACCTTTCCGTAGTTAGCACGGTTATCACGAACGTAGTTGATAACGCTGCGGAGAGGAGCAAGACCGATACCGCCTGCTACGAAGAGCAGATCCTTGCCCTTGAATACGGACTCAACAGGAAAACCGTTGCCGTAGGGACCTCTTACTGTGATCTGCTGACCAACATCCATCATGTGGAGCCAGCTTGTGAGGCATCCGCACTTCTTAATGGAAAATTCCATAAATTCCCTGTTTGTAGGAGAAGATGTGATAGAAAACATGCCCTCGCCCACGCCGGGGATAGAAAGCATTGCACACTGACCGGGAATATGCTCAAAAAGCTTCTTTCCGTCAGTACCTACAACACGGAATGTCTTTACATCGGGAGTATCCTGGCGAATATCAGTGACAACACCAAGCATAGGGATCAAAGTTTCATTCTGCATTATTATTACTCCTCTCCGAAATTCTTGATAACCTTAACGATGTTCATAGAAATAGGACATCTTGTAAGGCAGCGGCCGCAGCCGACACAGCCGAATTCACCGTTGTTATTATCGGGGAAATAAACCAGCTTATGCATGAATCTCTGTCTGAAACGCTGCATCTGAGTGTTTCTGGAGTTTCCGTGAGCCATTCTTGTGAAGTCGGAGTACATGCAGCTGTCCCATGTACGGTAACGCTTGATGCCGTGACCTGTATCATAGTCCTTGATATCATAGCACTGACATGTGGGACAAACAAAAGTACATGTTCCGCATCCCAGACAGGACTCGGAAAGCTTATTCCACTTCTCGGAGTTGAATATCTCAAGGAGTGTATTCTTTCTGAAATAATCAGCGGAGATACCTGCAAAGGGAAGCTTGCCCATGATCTCCTTAGTCTCAGCCTTCTGAGCATCAACAGCCTCGCTGCCGCACTCTGTAAGAAGGGACTTAACAGACTCAATGAACTTCTCACCCTTTTCATTGTTTGCAGTGATGTAGAGTGCATCAGCTGTCATCCAGCATGCAGCGTCTCCCTCGGGAGCAGCAGCATCAATGCCGAATACGCTGCAGAAGCAGCTTTCTTCCGGCTGTGTGCAAGCCATAGTAACGATAGTACCGTGCTCTCTGCGAGTTGCATAGTATGTATCCACAGGCTCAGCAAGGAAAACCTTGTCAAGTATTGTAAAGCTCCTTGCATCACATGCACGTACGCCGAATACTACGAAATCCTCACTCTCGGTTCTGTTATCGATGATCTCGATATTCTGACCGTTCATATTGAAGTCGCAGATGTTTGTAGTCTGGGGGAAGAAGAAATCCTTTGCACTTCTTACAGTGTTGAGAGCATCACTGAGCTTAACGCCCTCGCCCCACTTCTGATAGCTTGCCTTTCCGTCCTTGCCGTCAACAGGCATATAAAGGGACTTTTCGGCAGAGACTGCAGCAAAAAATTCGTTTAATTTATCAATAGGAAGCTTGAACATTATTCCTTACCTCCTCTGTTGTATACTATATTAGGTTCGCAGTCATCGAAGGTATAGGTGTTAAGAGGAGCCTTGGTTTCAAGATCCTCTCCTGCCTGATATTCACCGTAGAACTCATCAATATCCTTGATATACTTACGGTTAAGGAGGTGAAGAGGAATGCTCTGAGGACAAACTCTTGAGCACTCACCGCAGTCGGTACATCTGCCTGCAACGTGGAATGCACGGATGATGTGGAACATATTCTCCTCAAAGGAATCTGTAGCAGCTCTCTGCTGGATTCCCGAGTTGGGGTTGTCAAATACACAGTTTTCGCATGTACATGCAGGACATACGTTGCGGCATGCATTACATCTGATGCACTTGGAAAGCTCCCCTCTCCAGAATTCATATCTTTCATCGGGAGTCATAGCTTCCAACTCAGCAACCTTTTCGAAACGCTTTCCGTCGTTATTAACTTCGCCGTCCTCACCGCCAAGAAGCTCATCAAATGCAGCGTGCTTCTTGCTCTTGCAGGTTGCACACTTAGCACCGAGTGTCTCGGAAAGAGGAAGCTGCTTGTCACCGTACAGTGTATGAACAGTAACGTTCTCGCCGTCGGATTCCATATCTGTGATACCCTTGATACCCTTGGAGCGGACTGCCTCAGCATTGACCTTGCCCTTGCAGGGAACGCCCACAACATAGATGTTCTCACGGATAATTCTGTGTTCCTTAGTAAGCTGGTTGAAGCTGTAAGAATCGCAGGGCTTCAGGAATACCAGAAGCTTGCCCTCCTTGCGGGATTCCTTAACAAGGTACTTGGAAAGGTTAGGGCCGCAGAAATCGTTATATACAAGACCTGCATCGATCTCCTCTGCTGATGTGAAAACAGCAGGAGTAGTATCATAAGCAAATTCGCCTGCCTTCCATGCAACGACACGGTTTACCGTACCGTCTGCAAGGAGCTCCTTTGCACGCTTGATCACTGCTTCTTGCATCTTAAATCCTCCAATCTCTTGTTTTCGCCGAGCTTGGTAACTGTCTCAACGAAATCATTCATTGTAGCGGCAAACTTAGCACCCTCAGCTGCAGATACCCATTCAACACGGGTTCTTTCCTTCTCGATACCGAGGTAATCGAGCATGGAGAACAGGAGAGTCATTCTTCTTCTTGCAAAGTAGTTGCCGGAAGTATAGTGGCAGTCGCCGGGATGGCAGCCGCACATGATAACACCGTCAGCACCTCTCTGGAATGCACGGAGGATAAACATAGGGTTTACTCGGCATGAGCAGGGTACACGGATGATCTTTACGTCAGCAGGATAGTTAAGTCTGTTTGTTCCCGCAAGGTCAGCACCGGCATATGAACACCAGTTGCAGCAGAACGCAACGATCTTGGGGCGAAATTCGTTATTTTCATTTATCTGCATATTGCATCTACCTCCGCCATGATCTGTTTATTTGAGAATCCGTTGAGATCCATAGCACCGGAAGGACAGGCAACCGTACAAGCACCGCAGCCCTGACAAACAGCAGGATTTACGGAAGCAACACGGCGGATCGCAACAGTTCTGTCGGGCTGTCTGAATTCCTTATCGGAATAAGTGATAGCACCGTAAGGACAAACCTTTTCACAAGCAGAGCAGCCGTTACACATAAGCTCGTCGGAATGAGCAACGCAGGGATTGCCTGTAAGCTTATCCTTAGAGAGAAGACCGATGACCTTAGCAGCAGCAGCACTTGCCTGAGAAACAGTCTCGGGGATATCCTTGGGACCCTGGCATACGCCGGAAAGGAATACGCCTGCTGTGGGGCTTTCAACGGGACGGAGCTTTGCGTGAGCCTCTGTGAAGAAGTCATTTGTATCCATGCTTGCTCTGAGCATTGTAGCAACAGAACGAGCGGTCTTATCAGGCTCAATAGCTGTAGCGAGAACTACCAGATCGGCATTGATATGGAGCTGCTCATTAGCAATAAGATCGGAAGCCTGAACATCAAGTGTGCCGTCAGCCTTGGGAGATACCTTGCCGACCATACCCTTGATATAGTGAACACCGTACTGTTCAACAGCTCTGCGGTAGAACTCGTCGAAGAGCTTACCGGGAGTACGAACGTCGATGTAGAATACATAAACGTTGGTATCGGGATACTTTTCTCTGATGAGCATTGCATGCTTAGCAGTGTACATGCAGCAGATCTTGGAGCAGTATGGCTTGCCGCATCCATCATCGGATCTGGAACCTACGCACTGTACAAATACTATGTTCTTGGGATGAGCATTGTGATCATCCTGATTATCAAGGTAAGAAGGTCTGATAAGAGTACCGTTGGATGGACCTGCAGCATTCATAAGTCTCTCAAGCTCCAGAGATGTGATAACATCCTTGCTCTGAGAATAAGCGAACTCGTCATACTTATCAATGTTGATAGGATTGTAACCTGTAGCAGCAACAATAGCACCGTACTGCTGCTCGATGAATTCATCCTTCTGCTGGTAGTCGATTGCACCAGCGGAGCAAACCTTAGCACAAACACCGCACTTGCCGTTCTTGAGCATATTGCAGTAGTCAGCATCGATAGTTGCAACCTTAGGAACAGCCTGTGCAAAAGGAATGTAGATAGCACGTCGGTTGTTCATTCCCATGTTGAATTCATTGGGAACCTTCTTCATAGGACACTTCTCAGTACATACGCCGCAGCCTGTGCACTTGTCAGCGTCAACATAACGAGCCTTTTTCCTGATAGTAGCTGTGAAGTTGCCAACGAAACCGTCGATCTTTTCAACCTCACTGTATGCGTAGATATGTATCTTCTCATTCTGAGAACAGTCAACCATCTTAGGAGTAAGGATACAGGAAGCACAGTCCAGTGTGGGAAATGTCTTATCTATCTGTGTCATCTTACCGCCGATAGTAGGCTGCTTTTCAACGATATCAACTTCATAGCCTGCCTCTGCAATGTCCAGAGCAGTCTGCATACCGGCGATACCGCCGCCGATAACGAGAGCTCGCTTGACAACAGGACTTTCTCCTGCAGTAAGGGGAGCATTGAGCTGAACCTTTGCAACAGCAGTTCTGCCCAGGATGATTGCTTTCTCTGTACCGGAAGTCTTATCCTTGTGGATCCATGAGCACTGCTCACGGATGTTAGCGATCTCTACAAGATAAGGGTTAAGACCTGCCTGAGCGGCAGCCTTTCTGAATGTGTTCTCATGCATACGAGGTGAGCAGGAACATACAACAACGCCTGTAAGCTTATTGTCCTTGATAGCATCCTTGATAAGGTTCTGACCCGCCTCGGAACACATATACTGATACTCAACGGAGGAAACAACGCCAGGTTCCTTGCCGAGAGCTTCTGCTACAGCCTTAACATCAACAGTAGCTGCAATGTTAGTACCGCAGTGGCATACAAATACGCCTATTCTATGCATTACCTTATTCCTCCTTGTTACTTACTGTATTTGCGGAAAGCACTGACGAGAGCCTGCTGAGGGATATCGTCATCAAGTCTTTCGGGTATCATGTTGGGCTTGAGGTGATTCTGACCCTTCTGTCTGATAACAGCAAGACGAACAGCTTCAATGACCTTTGCAGGTTCAACACCTCTGGGGCATCTTTCAACGCATGCAAAGCATGAAAGACATTTGTAAAGGGAATCGGAATTCATGAGAGGCTCAATGTTTCCCGACTCGACCATGTATACAAACTGGTGGGGATGAAATTCCATCTCATCATAGGAAGGGCATGTACCGGAACACTTTCCGCATCTCATGCACTTGCGGACATTAACGCCGCTGATGCGAAGGATCTCTTCTCTTTTATCCATATGTAATTTTCATTCCTTTCTCAAAATCCTTAATATCATTCCTTAACGCCGAGAGCCTCAGCAAGGAGCTCGGTGAAGTAATATACAGGAACGTTTTCAACCTTTGCATTGTTAAGGTTATACATACAGAGAGGACAGGCTGTGACCATCATGTCAGCGGAGAACTCAGCTGCATTGTTTACGACCTTAGCAGCACGCTTTACAGCAGCTTCCTTATCGTCAACCGTAACGTAACCGCCGCAGCACTCGTTTCTCATGGGATAGATAACAGGCTCCGCACCGATTGCACGGATGAAATCCTCCATGATCTTGGGATTCTCGGGATCGTCCATCTGAAGTACCTTGCCGGGACGGAGAAGGAGACAGCCGTAGTAAGCAGCGATCTTCTTTCCTGTAAGAGGATTAACAACCTTTTCCTTAAGCTTGTCAAAGCCAACAACATCACGGAGCATTTCGAGGTAGTGGATAACCTTTGTTTCACCGTGGTATTCTTCCTCAAGGTCCTTTCTCATGTAATTGTTTACCTTCATGGCGATATTCTCATCAGTGAGCATATCGTTGTTTACCTGCTTAACTACATTATGGCAAGCGGAGCATACTGTGATAAGATCCTGTCCCTTTGCCTTTGCAGCAGCAAGTGTACGAACGGAAGAAAGCTTAGTAGCGATCTCGTCCTTAGCCATAGGGTAAACACCGCCGCAGCACTGCCAGTTCTCAAGCTCTTCGAGAGTTATGCCCAGTGCTTCAGCAGAAAGTCGGGCATACTTGTCAAGATCCTTAGCCTTGTTCTTTAAAGTACAACCCGGATAGTAACTGTAAACCATAGCATTATTTCCTTTCTGTTGCACTGCCGTCTGCACAGGCGGCAGTGTATCTAAGTATTAAACCATCTGCTCGGGATGGAAAACTTCGTCAAATTTTTCAGCTGTAAGGAATCCAAGCTCTACGCAGGCTTCCTTAAGAGAAATGTTGTCCTTGAATGCCTTCTTGGCTGTCTTGGCTGCATTTTCGTATCCGATATAAGGATTGAGAGCAGTTACCAGCATAAGAGAGTTATGGAGATTGTGATGCATCTTCTCCTTATTAGCCTTGATTCCCACAGCACAGTTATTGTTGAAGGAAACAATGCATTCTGCCAGAAGTCTTGCAGACTGGAGGAAGTTGTAGATGCATACAGGCATGAAAACATTAAGCTCGAAGTTACCCTGGCTGGCAGCCATGCCGACAGCAACATCGTTGCCCATTACCTGAACAGCGACCATTGTAACAGCCTCACACTGTGTGGGGTTTACCTTGCCGGGCATGATAGAGGAACCGGGCTCATTCTCGGGGATAGTGATCTCACCGAGACCGTCTCTGGGTCCGCTTGCAAGCCATCTTACGTCGTTTGCGATCTTCATCATATCAGCAGCAAGTGCTTTGAGTGCACCGTGAGCGAATACGATCTCATCCTTAGATGTAAGAGCGTGGAACTTATTGGGAGCAGTCTTAAAATCCTTACCTGTCAGTTCGCTTACAGCCTCTGCAACCTTAACATCGAAGCCCTTGGGAGTATTAAGACCTGTACCGACAGCTGTACCGCCCAGTGCAAGCTCCTTAAGCTCGGGAAGAGCGATCTCCAGCAGCTTTCTGTCCTTTTCAAGTGAAGATCTCCAGCCGCTGATCTCCTGAGCAAAGTCAATGGGAGTGGCATCCTGAAGATGTGTTCTTCCGCTCTTTACAATACCCTTGTTCTCCTCTTCAAGTCTCTTGAAGGTACCGATAAGGAGATCAATTGCGGGAAACAGCTTGTCCTCGATAGTCATAACAGCTGAGATATGCATAGCCGTGGGGAATGTATCGTTTGAGGACTGGCTCATGTTGATATCATCATTGGGGTGAAGCAGCTTCTTGCCGGCGATCTCATTGCCTCTGTTGGCAATGACCTCGTTGGCATTCATGTTAGACTGAGTGCCGCTTCCTGTCTGCCATACAACAAGAGGAAAATGATCATTAAGGCTTCCGCTGATAACCTCATCACAAGCACTGCTGATAGCTGCAAGCTTTTCATCGGTCATCTTTTCGGGCTTGAGAGCGTGGTTTGCCATAGCAGCAGCCTTTTTCAGATAACCGAAAGCCTTAGTGATCTCTCTTGGCATTGTTTCGATACCAACGCCGATGAGGAAGTTCTCGTGGCTTCTTTCGGTCTGAGCTGCCCAGTACTTGTCGGCAGGAACCTTGACTTCGCCCATTGAATCATGTTCAATACGGTATTCCATCGGGTAAAACTCCTTTATAAAAAATAGATTACATGATATATAATGTTATATGACATAATTCAACATCACATAACACGATGTATGGCGGCAGCGTATTTTCAACGTCATGCCGCCTGTAAAAGCAAGTCAGATTTTATCAGAATGTGAGATCCTTGATAACTGCCTTAAGGCTGTCAGCACTGTGTCTGAGCTTAGCGATCTCATCATCTGTAAGAGGAACATTCAGTCTGCCCTCGATGCCGTCTCTGCCCACAACAGAAAGTGTGCTGAGGCAGACATCGCTGATGCCGTACTCGCCGTTCATCATTGTGGAAACAGTGAGAGTTGTGTCGATGCCGCTGAAGAGACACTTGCAGATGTGGCATACGGAAATAGCAATAGCATAGAAGGTAGCACCCTTATTAGCAATGATCTTTCCGCCGGACTTTCTTGTGTACTCCTCAAGAGCAGCGTAATCAAGCTCGGGACGCTTTTCGGCAGGAAGACACTCAAGGTACTGCTTGATAGGAATATTGGAAATGTTAGCAAGAGACCAGGGAACAAAGGAAGAATCACCGTGCTCGCCAAAAACATAAGCGTGAACATTCTGCTGGCTGATATTGAATGTCTCGGACAGACCTGTGCGGAGACGGGATGTGTCGAGAGTTGTACCCGAACCGATGATGTGGTTAGCGGGAAGACCGGATGTTTTGTGGAACTGATATGTGAGTATGTCAATAGGATTGCTTACAATAATATAAATAGCATTGGGAGCAGCCTTGACGATCTGAGGAATGATAGATTTTGTAATGTTAACGTTTGCCTGAGCCAGATCAAGACGAGACTGACCGGGCTTTCTTGCCATACCTGATGTAAGAATTACAACATCGGAATCCTTAGCGTCCTCATAGCTGCCTGCATAAATGGAAACAGGAGAGCAGAAAGGAACTCCCTGACAGATATCCATAGCTTCGCCGAGTGCCTTGTTCTCATTGATATCAACAAGAACGATTTCGGATGCAATGCCGTTTACGACCATTGTATAAGCGATTGTGGAACCAACGCTTCCTGCACCGATGATAGTGACTTTGTTGCTCATAATTCATTTCCCGCTTTCTGTAATTATTTTATCCCCGCAGACTAAGATTTCTGAAGAATAATTTTAACTTTAGGGATTGTCTGAAAACGCGGCGGGGCATAGTTTCCCCTTACACACATTTTCTCTCAACATATATTCTATCACACATATAAAAAAAAATCAAGAGTAAAAACGGAAATCCTACGAATTTGTCAAAAAATTCACAAACAGCAAAAAACAGCTGATAATACCTTATTTCAGTCCAAAAACGATTTTTTTCGTCATTATGCGATTTCAACCGCAGAAAAATCGTTATATTGCACAAAACACACGTTTGTTTTTTGTCATCTCCCCTTAATTTTCTCAATAGTGTTTTTTTCAAGTCTTGATACCTGAGCCTGAGAAATGCCTATCTCCTCCGCCACCTCAACCTGAGTTTTACCACGGAAGAATCGAAGATACAGAATGGTTTTTTCACGGTCCTTCAGTGAGTTTATAGTCTCACGAAGAGAAAGCTCATCAAGCCACTCCGAAGCGTCTTCCCCGTCCCCTATCTGGTCAAGAACATAAAGAGTGTCACCCGAATCGGAGTACACGGGTTCATAAAGGGAAATCGGATCGGAAATACTTTCAAGAGCCATTACAACGTCCGACTTAGCAGCTCCTATCTCTCCCGCTATCTCACCGATATCAGGCTCCCTCTGAAATCTGACGGTCAGTGCTTCCTTTGCCTGCATTGCCTTGTAAGCCAGATCACGGAGACTTCTGCTTACACGAATAGGAGAATTATCCCGCAGATATCTGCGTATCTCCCCCATTACCATTGGCACTGCATATGTTGAAAAACGAACATCCAGCGAAGTATCAAAATTATCAATAGCTTTGATAAGTCCTATACATCCCACTTGAAAAAGATCATCGGGATTCTCGCCTCTTCCGCTGAATTTCTGGATAACGCTTAGCACCAGCCGCAGATTTCCGTTAACAAGCTTTTCCCGTGCAGAGCGGTCACCGTTTCTGTAAGCGTTCAGCAGCTCCATCTTCTCCGATTCCTTAAGGACTGTTAGTTTAGACGTGTCAACGCCGCTTATTCCTACCTTATTGTAGTACATACCAATTACCTCCGAGCCGATAATTATGGTATGATTATTGGCATGGATATGTACGGTTATACTACCTTTGGCATGTGCAATTTTTTCCTGATGCTATAGCACCTATTTTGCCCAAAACCCACTTAGACAAAATACACCCCACAGACATTTTTTCAGAAGTCTGTGGGGTGTATGATCGTTTGCATAAGCCTGACAACGATAAATAATATGGAAAAAATCAAAGCATAAGCAGGATTCCCAGGGAAAGATATTCCATTATGAAACTAAGAATAATGAAAAGTATCAGATATCCAATAGATGTACCGCCCGAACTGCGAAGTCTGCTTCGGAGAATCTCAGGATGATCGGACAGGGATGCTTTGATTTTCTTCGCATGCTTCAGAGTATGACGATAGTATATAAAATTAGCAAAGATCCCGCATATGATGAATATTACCATACGTGCTGTTGCAGACAGCATATTAGCCGCCTGAAAAGCACCGGCATTCACATTGAATGCTGACGCTTTCTCAATTATCTGTCCGTAGAAATCAAGAAGAGGCTGAACGGAATCTATGGATTCCTGGGGGAAGCCTGTAAGCATTGCTGTGATGTCTGTCATCTTCATAGACTGCCATGCTGCGATATTATAAGGTATCTCAGCTGCTGTTTTCAGTATCAGCACAAGCAGAGAAATAAGGGGCATCTTTCTATATGCAAAGTAATACTGAGGAAAGAAAAGTGCGGAAATATTCATGCCGAATTTCATGCCGGTTTCTTTCATCGCTTTGAATTTGGGGAGAAAATAGAATGTGTTCTTGTTGACATAATCCCCTACATCACGAAGAGTCAGTCCCTCATCATACTCCTCATCCGGGTTGAAGCCGCAGAGAGGATCCGAGAAATTCACAAAGTAGGGATTCATACGCTTCATTGCTTCGCTGTTGCGTGAATCATCATCACGGAGACTGCCCATATAGATGCCTGAGGGAGGTATCTCTCCGTTTTCGGCTTTTGTCTTGATAAAATATGCCGTTACCGAACCGCATTTGTCGCAGAACATCTGGTCGGGACGAAGCTCATTCCCGCAGGTGGTGCATTTCACCTTTGCAGTCTCGGCTTCTTTCATTTCATCTGCTTCACGCTGTTCCTGCCAGCTTTTTCCCGAGGCGTGAAGCTCGTCATTCACGCATTTTCCCTCCTGCTTGTAACACTCTCTGTGATACGGTGTGCCGCACCGGGGACATACAACTATGTCATCATCCGAGGTGAAATCCCTGCTGCATATTTTGCAGGTATATCCTGTATAATCAAACATAAAAAACTTCCTTTCGCCGCAGAATACCTATCCCGCAGATGTGAAAATGATAACAAAATCAACATGGGGTGCCAAGGCTTTTGCCGCTTACATTATAGCTATTATATCACAGCATAACGCAAAAAACAAGTGACAGATTCCAATTTCAGCTAAGTTTCACATAATTATCATTTTATCCACTTGAAAAATACTATCTGCAGGCGTATAATGTGATTATTGATTCATATCATGTATAGCCATAGGGAGGCGGAAGTATGAAGGATAATGGATCAAAACTGATAAAAAGAATACTGCAGCTGTCACCGCTTATTATGCTGATAGTTATGGCTGTACTGTACTTTGTAAGCTTCAGAAATATGACTGTGGACGAGCTTCTGCATTATACCCCTGAGGAGCCGTTGATCGCCGCTCTGGTCATCCTTCTGATGTATGGACTGAAATCTCTGTCATACTTTTTCCCATTTGCAGTGATCGCAGCTGCTTGCGGTGCCATACTTCCGACTGTACCGGCACTTATCGTCAATTTCACGGGAATAATCATAATGACAACAATCCCCTTTTCAGTGGGCAGATACGCTGAAAAGGAGCTTGTTGACAAGCTTGTGGGAAAGAACGAAAAGGCTGAGAACATACGGAAACTGGGCACGGATAATCAGTTGTTTTCATCATTCTTTTTACGTATTATCAATATGCTTCCCTGTGATGTAGTAAGCATGCTTTTAGGATCAATGGGATACAGCTTCAAAACCTATCTTTTAGGCTCATTTTTAGGCATCGCTCCGGGTATCGCAGCCACAACGATCATGGGTGCTTCCGTGACCGACCCCACTTCTCCCGAGTTTATTATATCGGCAGCAGTTGAAATAGTTCTGGCTGTATCCTCGCTTATCGGCTACAGAATTTACCTGAGGAAAAGAAAACAAAATGCATAAATCAGCCGCAGCGGCTATGTATCGTCATAGCTGCTGCGGCATTTATTGTCATAAGTTATTCATACTAATAACCATTTGTTCTATGGATAAAGACGGTGGATAGAATACGACGGGGTCAAGGAAAACGACCGCAGACAGGCTGCCGCCTGTCAAGGGAGTTTGACGCAGAGTGGGCGTATTATAGCCGCCGTATTTTTTCCATAGGTTAAATGGTTATTAGTATCAGTGTTCATATCAAACGATATATTCATCCAATGCCGAAATAAGTGCGTCTACTTCTTCATCTGTTCCGATAGTAATACGGAGGTGGTTGTTTATTCTTGCCTTAGAGAAATATCTTACATAGATATCCTTGGTTTTCAGGAACTCACAGATATCCTTTGCGGCATATTTCTTATGCTCCGCAAAAAGGAAGTTTGTACTGCTGTCAGCGACGATGAATCCCATCTCACGAAGCTTTGCTGTAAGGCGGTCTCTTGTTGCAAGTATCTTTGCGATAGTGGAATTAAAATAGTCTGCATCTGCTACAGAGGCACATCCTGCAGCAATAGCCACGCTGTCTACGGGGTAGGAATTATATGAATCCTTTGCGGCACGGAGAGCTGCGATAATATCGTCTCCTCCAACTGCAAAGCCTATTCTCATACCTGCCATTGAACGTGACTTTGAGAATGTTCTGATTACAACAAGATTATCATATTCCTTAAGCAGCGGCAGTGATGAGATACCGCCGAAATCAACGTAAGCTTCATCGACGATAACAACGCTGTCTCGGTTGCTGTCAAGTATCTGACGTATAAAATCAAGATCACGGCATATACTTGTGGGAGCGTTCGGATTGCATATGATAACGCCCCCGTTCTCACGGTCATAATCCTCGGCAGTGATATTGAAATCCTCATCAACGGGAATCGTCTCATAGGGGATTTTCAGCATATCACACCAAACGGGATAGAACGAGTATGTAATATCGGGATAGATAACAGGCTTGTCCGAATTGAAAAACGCTCTGAATGACAGTGCCAGCACATCATCAGAACCGTTGCCCACAAAAACATTTCTGCTGCTGACTCCGATATCCGCAGCTATTGCTTCTGCAAGAACGGAAGCATCTGCATCAGGATATTTTTTCAGTCCCTCCGCATCAAATTCCCTGATCGCCTTGATAACCATAGGTGAAGGCGGGTAAGGATTTTCATTGGCGTTGAGTTTGATAAAATCCTTTTTGCGTGGCTGCTCTCCTGCAACGTAAGGAGTGATTTTTATTAGGTTTTCTTTCCAGCTTGACATAATTAAAGACCTCTGTTCAATTAATGATTCATTTTATTATAACACATATCATATTACAATTCAAGCTAAAAATAATGTTTTTTTTCTGTAGTCTGCGGATCTCGCCTTTCGGGAAAACCAAAACGATCCCCATGCGGTTTCTTCATACCGCATGGGGATCCTGCTTTATCTTCTGGCTGTCTGGAGGGCTGAGGTCTCTTTTATCTTTCTGTATTTCAGTCGGAGATTATCTGTCAGGAGGGCAATAAATTCACTGTTGGTGGGCTTGCCCTTTCCAACGCTTACTGTATATCCGAAAAGATTCTGAATAGTATCAAGATCTCCCCTGTCCCATGCTGTTTCAATAGCATGGCGGATAGCCCTTTCCACTCTTGATGCTGTTGTGGAGAAGCGCTTTGCAACAGTGGGATACAGAAGCTTTGTTACGCTTTCAAGCATTTCAGCATCCTCCAGAGAAAGGAGAATGGCTTCCCTGAGGTAATGATATCCCTTGATATGTGCCGGGATACCTATCTGATGGATAATATCGGTAACTATCATTTCCATGTCCTCCGCAAGGCGTGGGTCATCGGGAACCTTTTCCATCTGAACAGCGGTGCGGATAACATTTGCAACCATCTCGGTATCAAAGGGCTTTAGCAGAAAATATGCATTCGGGAATGACATTACCTGACGCTCGGTAAAGAGACTTCTGTAGGCGGAGGTCACGATGAAGAAGGGCTTTTTGACCATTGTATCACAGCGTTTGATAAGCTCTGCTGCATCGATGCCTGCAATAACGCTGTCAACGATCACAACGTCGGGTTCTTCGCTTCTGATTGCTTCCAGAAGCATCAGTCCGTCATTCTCACGGGTAACTGCAAAAAAGCCAAGCCCCCGCAGGCTGTTCGCAAGACTGCATCCGAACTCCTTGCTCTCATCACCTATAATTACCTTGATCTTATCGTTCATTGCTAACATCCTTTCTGTTTGCGGCACACTTCGTCGGATATTTTTATGAAGTCTTTCAGTGAAAGCTTCCTATGTACACAGATTAACGAAATATGCAATTATTCTTTTTTTCAGCGTGGTAATTTTTGCTGTATCATTATATTATCACGAATTTCTCCATAAATCAATAGTATTGAGCAGATAAAATT
This sequence comes from Huintestinicola sp., assembly GCA_051882495.1. Lineage (GTDB taxonomy): Bacteria > Bacillota > Clostridia > Oscillospirales > Ruminococcaceae > Huintestinicola. Next base: position 61,823 of record JBJERX010000110.1, read on the forward strand.
TCGCTCTTTATTGCGGTAAAATTACATATTTTTTCATTTGAGTGACATCTCGTAACAATCTTATTAATCAATCGACAAAAAATTCTGACGAAAACAGCAGAAAAATATCAATTATTTATTCATCCAAATTTCACACTGTTCGATAAACAAATACGGCAGCTGTGACAGGTCCGATCAGGGAGGTTCTCATTACAGCCGCCGTATTGCCGTTATAATTATCTGTTATCTACCTTTTCGGGGTACATATCGTGTTCGGTAAGCCTCCTGAAAGCCATCTCCTCCCACTTGGTACCCGGTCTGCCGTAATTGCAGTATGGGTCAATGGAGATACCGCCCCGGGGAGTGAACTTGCCCCAGACCTCGATGTATTTTGGGTCCATCAGCTTGATAAGATCCTTCATGATGATATTCACGCAGTCCTCATGAAAATCACCGTGATTGCGGAAGCTGAAAAGATAGAGCTTCAGCGATTTGCTTTCAACCATTCGCACGTCGGGAATATATGAGATGTATATTGACGCAAAATCGGGCTGCCCCGTAATGGGACAGAGGCTTGTGAATTCGGGGCAGTTGAATTTCACGAAATAATCGTTGTCCTGATGCTTGTTCACAAATGTTTCAAGCACCTCGGGAGCGTAGTCCTGGGCATATTTTACGTTATTATTTCCAAGGAGAGTTATCCCCTGCTTTTCTTCCTGTGTTCTTCCTTCCATTTTTCATGTCCTTTCTTTAATACAGATCTATTCCGTTTGCTAAAAATGCTGCACGTCTGTCACGGCATGTTCCGCAAACTTTGCATGGCTTGTCTCCGCCCTCATAGCAGCTCCATGTAAGCTCATAAGGAACGCCGAGCTTTTTGCCCCATGCCACTACCTCAGCCTTATTCATTCCCACGAAGGGTGATTCGATGCTGCACTGTCTGCCGCTTCCCTCGTAGATAGCTTTATTCATTGCCTCAGCGAAGACCTTGGAACAGTCGGGATATGCATTGCCGGCAGCATCATCTGCATGGGCACCGTACATGATCACGCTGCATCCCCGGGACAATGCTACACTTGCAGCTGCAGAAAGAAAAAGTCCATTACGGAAAGGCACATATGTTGACACCGGTGTACCTCCTGTTTTGTCCAGCTGATCTGCATATGTTTCGTGTGGTATCTCTTCGGTGGACTGCTCAAGGAGGGAACAGTTTGAATAACTGAATATTGTGGAAAGATCCATTTTCAAATGCTCGACTCCATAATAAGCTGCGATCCTGTCAGAGGCTTCGATCTCTTTTCTATGCTTCTGTCCGTAATAAATGGACAAAGCGATAACGTTATCCTTGCCGTAACGGTCAACGGCGATAGCAAGGAGTGTGGTGCTGTCTACTCCTCCGCTCGACAGTACAAGGGCTTTCTTCATTCATATCATCCTTTCGGCATTTTTTCCGCGGAATATTTTTCCCCTATAATATTATATAATATTATATTATCACAAAACAATAAAAATTGCAACAGCTGATCGGGATATTCTGCCCTGCTTTGCTAATAATATAAGTGAACAGCAAACGGGAGGATATTCGGATGAATTTTCGCAGATCGGCATTTAATGAGGGAATGATCGTCTTTCTTACAGGCGGGATAATTTACTCTCTTATTGAGATAGTTTTCCGAGGATACACGCACTGGTCCATGGGTATAACCGGCGGACTGTGCTATCTGATACTGTACCGTCATTTCAGGGCAGCACCTCAGGAGGGACTGCTGACAAAATGCTTTTTCGGAATGGTGATAATTACAAGCCTCGAATTCATTACAGGATGCATTGTAAATCTTCTGCTGGGATGGAATGTATGGGATTACTCCGATATGAGGATGAATTTTCTGGGACAGATATGCTTCGCATTTTCAGCGGCATGGTTTCTGCTCACTGTACCTATTGTATATCTCAGTGATATTATGGGTGACAGACTGAAAAAAATATTTTACCGATGATTAAAGAAGAGAACGGGACAGCATTATTGCTGTCCCGTCTGCCTGTCAGAATTCTATGCCCTTTCGTGCCTTTATCCCCTTTTCGAATGGATGCTTCACGGCCTTTATCTCACTTACGTAATCTGCCGCCTCAATATACTCGGGAGCAGGGTCACGTCCTGTAAGGACAAGCTCAAGATGAGAGGGACGGTCAAAAACTATCCTGCGGGCAAGGTCCTTGTCAAGCATATTGTGTGAATACGCTCCGCAGAATTCGTCGATTATCAGCATATCCAAATCATTCATCATTTCCGCTGCTTCGGCAAGCATTTTATTGTGGTATTCCGTTACCTCGGCACGCTGTTCATCCGTCATTTTTGATGCGAAACCATAGTTTTTTTTCAAACGGGATATGGTTATCCCGTCAATTTTTTCAAGGGAACGCAGTTCTGATGTTTCCGCACCCTTCAGCAGCTGAACAATATGAACACGCATTCCGCTGCCTGCCGCTCGTATGGCAAGACCCATTGCGGCAGTTGTCTTGCCCTTGCCTTTGCCGCAGTAGATGTGTATCAATCCCTGCATTTTTATCATCTCAATTCTGATATAATATTAATCTTTCCGCCATCCCAGCTGCAGTAATATCCACCGCCGTTGGGTACCATGAAATCATAATACCCTCCGCCGGATGCGGAGAATCTTTCCATGACTGACATTATGGTGCCTCCGTGAACCACAAATGCTGCAGTGCTTTTTTCACCGATCTTTTTAAGTGAACTCAGAAATCCCTTTATGCTTCTTGCCTTGAAAGCCTCCGGAGACTCGCCGTTTGGGAATGGCATAGCTCCTCCGCTGTCTATCCACGCCTGATAATCTGTATCTCCGTTAAGCTCAGGATAATTCTTTCCCTCAAAATCACCGAAATCACATTCACACAGCTCAGGACAGATCATGACTCTGACATTCGGAAAAAGCAGCTCTGCTGTCATTAGACACCGTTTCATGGGACTTGAAACAACTGCATCGGGAGTTGTTTCAAAATGCAGCTTTTCAAGCTCGGTGATACCCTGACTGCAAAGAGGTTCATCGGTTCTGCCGATGTATCTTTTTTCAAGATTGCCTGCTGTTTTTCCGTGACGTATCAGATAGATGTTCATAATCATTTTCCCTTTATTATTGTTTCCATGCCGCAGGTTATTCTTACAACTGTATCGGATGCGGCGGCTATAAGACAGCAGCTTCGTCCGGTATTTTCCCGCCATCTTCGGTCGGACCTCTCCATCGGCACGATACCGCTGCCTATTTCTGTACTGATAATTATTATATCAGGATGCTCTGCAATTATTCTGCGGGTAAACTCTGCCGTATCTTCTCCTGCTTCCGTAAGACGCTTTATGAGGGAATGGTAATTGTCAATGCACCGTATGTCCCCGGAAATATCCCATGATACTTTTTTTCCGTCAGCTATGACATCATCTGTGAGATGGTATTTATTTTTTGCATATTCACGCTTGCCCTGATATGCTCCTCCGATTATTAGCTTCATGCTCTCTCCTTTACTTAACGAAACCAACGGTGAAAATATGCTGTGAAGATGAAACGGCAATAAGCATTCCAAGCTCGCTCAGCTCCAGGAAATATCCTGCAAGGTCTCCTGTTATTCCTCCGAAACGCTTATATGAAAATATCCTGTAATATGCAAAAATAATTAGTGCGGCAAGCACTCCTGCGGCACCGCTTACAGGAGAGAAATAAATCATAAAAAATGATGCTGCAATTGCCTCTGCGGTCAGGAAACAGACAGCAGTTTTTTTATCTGCAGGGCGGGAAAAGCTCTGGAGAGTACCATCTTTTTTCGCACACCTGAATGTTACTGCGGCAAGTCCGCTGAGTGCCCTTGACAGCACAAATGTCATGGCTGTTGTGACAAGAAAACCCTCGTTGGATGCATATCCGTATGCCAGAGAGAAGAATGCAGTCTGCAATATAAGATACACACCAAGATTAATAGCTGCAAAAGCTCCTATATGTGGATCACTCATAATTTCCAGAGCCTTTTCACGGGGAGCAAACGATGCCTTCGCATCGCACACATCGCAGTAACCGTCCATGTGGATACCACCTGTTACTGCAAGTGGGATCACAGCGGAAATTGCTCCGAAAACAAGTCCGTTTGCAAGGGATGCCGCCGAACAGAGATAGCTCCAGAGCAGAAAAAGTGCTCCGATAACTGCACCGATAACAGGAAAAAAGCATAGGGAATATCTGTGATTTTCTTCCTCCCATTCAACGGTTGGAACGGGTATTCGGGAGTACATTGAAAGTGCGGATAAAAATGATTTTATAACAGACATCGGGGCTTTTCTCCTTTCAGCATAAGAGGTATACCACAAACCGCTTCTATTGCGATATCACTATTTTCTGCAAGACGGCGGTTGATATCACCCATCAGTCTGATGTACTCCATAGTTTCCGGAGGATAATCCATCCCGTCCTCCCCTACCTGATTTGTTACGGCACATACTGCCTCTGAACGAGAAGCAAGAGACAGCACTCCATTGACAACCGCATCCGATGGATTTGATGAATGAGCAGTGAACATTTCGTTTGCAAGGAGATTTCCTATGCATTCTATAAGCACTGCCCCGTTATTATCAATGGGAGCTGAACGGATATCGGTATACTGCTCTATGGTCGAAAAGCCTTTTCCCATACGCATCTTTCTGTGACGTTCTATTGCAATGCGGGCTTCTTCTCCGTATGGCTCCATTGTAGCGATATAATATTTGGGACCGCTGTATGCAGACAAAATATCCTCTGCTATTGCAGATTTTCCGCACTTGCTGCCGCCGGTTACTAATATCAGCATTGTTTATCCTCTTTCGCTGTAATGGACATAACAGCATCAATTACCCGCTGCCTGTATACAAACTCGGGAGATCTATATTCACATAGCAAAGCTTCCGTATCAAGCCATTTATATGCTTCTGTTTCCCCATCCTGGAGTATTATTGAATCCTCGGCGATGTCCCCTCTGAAATAATATCCCTTGTAGATCCCGTGGGATGAGGAAGATACAGCAGTATATATCTCTGAAAGCTCCTCTGCCTTTATCCCCGTTTCTTCAAACAGCTCTCTTTTTGCAGCATCATAGGGAGATTCCCCCTTGAGCACGCTTCCCCCTGCGGTCACCTCATACTCGCCTGCATGGGTCTCCTTACTCTCGGCACGCTTCATGCACAGCCATTTTCCCGAACTGTTACGGACAATGATCTCACTGACAAGGTGATATACTCCGTCGGGGATAGCTTCCCCACGGATGATCTCACCGCCTGTAGGTTCACAGTTTTCATTATATGCATCCCAAAGCTCCATATCATTTCCTCCCTTCGTTTATGACATGATTTTTCTTCTATACTTCTGATTATAGCATATTCAGCATTTTTCGTCAAGGAAAGGGAAACAACTCAGCATACACAGGAATATTTTTTCCGCAAGATACATGATTCGGCAAAATATACGCAATTATTATGATAAATTATTACCATATTCAAAAGAAAGGAAGCAGCAAAATGGGTGTAAAAATAGAAACAAAAGACTGCACTGTCACTGCTTATCTTGACGGTGAGATCGATCATCACTGTGCTCCTGCCATACGGGGAGAAATTGATCTTGCCGTTGAAAGCGGACGGCCGGAAAACCTTGTCCTGGATTTCGGCGAGGTAACATTTATGGACAGCTCAGGTATCGGACTTGTTATGGGTCGGTATCGTCTGATGAAGGACATGGGCGGACGAGTATCGGTTGAGAATACTCCTGTTCACATCAAAAAGGTCATGCGGCTTGCGGGGCTTGACCGCATCGCAAACATATCATAAAGAAAGGATTGAATGAAATGAACCGTCAGAAAAAGAATGAGCGGTATTCCATAGAAAATGAAATCAAGATAGTACTGCCGTCAAAAAGCTGCAATGAAGCCGTTGCAAGAACCCTTGTGGGCGGATTTGCCGCACAGATGGACCCGTCAGTCAGCGAGCTTGCGGATATTAAGACAGCTGTCTCCGAAGCAGTCACAAACTGCATCGTCCACGCTTACAGAGACAGCTGCGGAAAAATCGAGATCACCTGCAGGATAATCAGTCCCGATGTTTTTTACATACGCATCAAGGATCAGGGCTGCGGGATCGAGGATGTGAAAAAAGCAATGGAACCGCTTTTTACAACTGCTCCCCAGGATGAACGTGCAGGACTTGGCTTTGCTGTAATGGAAAGTTTCATGGATAACGTTTCAGTCAGCAGCAAAGCGGGGCGAGGCACATGCGTTACAATGAAAAAACGTATTTTTTCATGCAGCATGATAAAAGCTTCGGCAGGAGCAACTGCAAATGAGTGCCGTTAATGCAGTTAAGGCACAGCAGGACAAGATCGTGGCTGACAATCTTGGTCTTGTTCATCTCTGTGCCAACAGATTCAGAAACCGGGGCATTGAATATGATGAGCTGTACAGTGCGGGATGCGTGGGACTTGTAAAAGCGGCTTCGGCATTTGACGAAGAACGAGGTGTGAAATTCTCCACCTATGCGGTCCCTGTTATCCTTGGTGAGATCAAACGACTGTTCCGTGACGGCGGGATAGTCAAGGTCAGCCGCAGTATAAAAGAGCTTTCTCTGAAAATAACACGTGCAAAGAATGATTTCGTTATACGTTTCGGCCGTGACCCCACTGTCAGCGAGCTTGCAGAACTTACGGGCACAACAGAGGAGGCGGCTGCCGAAGCTATCTCTGCGTCACTCCCCTGCATATCGCTGACACGTTCATTGGATGATGATGACAGTCAGCAGGATATCCCCTCACCCTTCAAGGAATCGGATATCTATGAAAAAATTGCACTTAAACAGGTCATCAGCGGTCTCGCTCCGGATGACAGACGGCTTATATACCTGAGGTATTACAAATCACGCACTCAAACGGAAACTGCAGCTGTTCTCGGAATGTCACAGGTACAGGTTTCAAGGAGAGAAAAAAAGATCCTGGAAGAACTTAAAAAGGAGCTTTCATAGGCACAAAAAGGGTCTGTCGAAAATATCGGCAGACCCTTAACGTTTCTTAATTAATACAGATTAGCAATAAGCTTTTTCTTCTCTGCGGCAAATTCCTCGGGAGAAAGAACTCCGTTGTCAGACATTGCCTTGAGCTTCTTAACAGCAAGCTCGAAATCTGCAAGAGACATTTTTTCGCTTGCAGGTGTAATTGCTGCTGCCACAGGCTTAACAGGGGGGATATCCTTGACAGGTGCAGCTGCTGTTTCAACAGAGTCGATTACAGGAACCTGTGCAGGTGCGGGAGTATTCTTAACAGACTTCTCTACGATAGGAGCCTCATGGATATCAGCTGTTTCGATGCTGTCGATTCCGGGAATAGATTCTATAGATTCAATATCTGCAGGAGCAGGTGCAGGAACAGGCTCCGGAACTGCATCAAGAACCTCATCGATTGATGCGATCTCGGGGATAGTTGTCTCAACATTCTCAATTGCCCGAGAAACCGGTACTGCTTCAACCACTACAGGCTTGACCTCAACAACAGGAACGGACTTCTCCTTCGCCGCAGGAGCCTCCGCCTTGGGAGCTTCCTGAACAGCATCCGGTATTTTATCCAGATCAAGAGCGGGCTTCTTGGGCTTAACAGGTGCGTCAAATGCCTTAAGAGCGTCATCAATATCGGAGGAAAGCTTCTTTACCGCATCGGAACCTGATAACTTGGGAGCAGCTGCTTCCTTAACAGGCTCTGGCTTTGCTTCAACATTGATCTCATCGGCTGTAGGAAGCTTTTCAAGATGATCGTTCATGAGCTTTTCTGTTTTCTTTGCATTAAGCTCTGCCTGCTCCTTGGCACGCTTTGCTTCAAGCTCCTCACGCTTCTTAGCCTTGATCTTCTCCTGACCTGCTTCATACTTTTCCATAAAGCTGCTGCGTACTTCCTCGATCTTATTCACAATGGATGAAACATCTTCAAGGCAGGGAACGATTATACGCTTACGGTTAAGAACACCCTTTACCTGTGAATCGCACTGAATATACAGAGGACTAGCCTTAACATTGTCATTTATGTACACCTTAGTGATCTCCTCAAGGGGACATACAAATCTCTGATAAACAGGATCTCCCTCCTGTGTGCCATGCTGCTCCATAACATAAGCATGTCCGAACAGATGTGCAACCGTAAGGGTAAGATATACCTCCTTGGGCTTCTCAAGAGGCTTCTCTCTGAAAAGCCCCTCGTAAGCGGCAACCTTTTTTTCGTTGTAAACACTGCTCATATCATTCATTTTCATTACTCCATTCTATGAAAATTATACACCATGCTCCGTTTCCGATGGAAGCACAGAAATTGTTGTCATAATCATTATAACATAAAAGTGTAATTTAGTCAAATGTTTTTTTACAATCAGATTACAAAAAAGTAACAACTTTTTGTGCAATATTTACATCTATGTGACCATAATACGGAAATATTTGCCGTATTACACTATTTTTCCGTCACTGATGGATACTATCCTGTCAGCCTGCTCAGCAACAGATCTGTCATGAGTTATCAGGACAAGGGTCTGGTCATACTTTTTGATGGATGATCTCAGGAGGGACAGTATCTCTGCTCCCGATACGGAATCCAGATTGCCGGTAGGCTCGTCTGCGAGAATAACAGAGGGACGTGCGATCAATGCTCGTGCTATAGCCGTTCTCTGCTGCTGACCTCCGGAAAGCTGGTGGGGATAATGGTCAAGTCTGTCGGTAATTCCCATTGTCTCCGCAATATCCCTCAGGTATTCCTCGTCCGCAGGCTTGCTGTCAAGGGACAGGGGCACAAGGATATTCTCTCTTGCTGTCATGACCGGGAGAAGGTTGAAAAACTGGAACACAAATCCCACTTTTCTGCGGCGGTATTCGGCAAGCTCGGCTTCCTTCAGCTTCAGAATATCCTGACCGTCAACCATTATGCTTCCCGATGTAGGTTTATCCATAGCTCCCAGCATATGAAGGAGGGTGGATTTACCGCTTCCGCTCTGCCCCACAATAGCAAGAAACTCACCCTTTTCGACCTCAAGAGAAACATCATTCAATGCATTGACTGCTGTGTCACCGCTGCCGTAGGTCTTGACCAGATGCTCTGCTTTTACGATTATTTCGGGCATTTATATCAGATCCTTTCAATGAACGTCCGATGAAACTTTAAATTTGCACAGATTATTCACATTTATATTGATTATAACACATTCCGCTTGATTTTGCAATACCTAATTTGCAATTTTCTGTGCGAAATATACAGAAAATTGCTTTTGGTATGATAAATATCTTACACCCGTTAATAAAAATACAGTTGAAATAATGAAAAAGATGGTGTATAATCATATCGTATTGTATCTGAGTTGTATTGTATCCCGCCATGACCGGGAATGATAACAAGGAGGAAAATTTAATATGGAAAAAAAGTTTGACGTCAGGAAGCTCGTTATTCTCGGACTTCTGACAGCGATCCTGCTGCTTATGGCTTACACGCCTCTGGGCTACATGAATGTTGGTCCTCTGGCAATCACATTCAATGTGATACCTGTGGCTATCGCAGCAATTACCTTAGGCCCTGCAGGCGGTGCTGCCGCAGGAGCGGTATTTGGTCTTACCAGCTTTTTGCAGTGCATGGGCATCGGAGGAACATCCGTTATGGGTGCTGCTCTTTTCGGTATCAGTCCCGGGCTTGCGTTTGTACAGCGTTTCGTCCCCCGTATTCTTGACGGACTGCTTCTGGGATTTATATTCAAGGGAGCAAAAAAGCTCACAAATGCTTATGCCGCATGCTTCATAACCGGATTCTTTTCCGCATTCCTCAACACACTGTTCTTCATGACAGCTCTTGTAGGACTGTTCGGAAATACCGAGTATGTACAGAATCTAATTGACGGACGAAGCATTATCGCATTTGTCTGTGCATTCGTAGGATTCAACGCCGTGCTGGAAATGATCTCATCTACAATACTTACGGGAGCTGTGGGAACCGCTCTTTGCAAGGCAAAGCTTATCCCCGCACAGCCATCTCGGAAAAATATACCTGCATCCGAATAAAAGGAGTGTTACCGATCTATGGTATTCGCTGTTGATATAGGAAATTCAAATATAGTTTTCGGCTGCTTTGACAACAGCGGAAAAATTCTTTTCACAGAAAGAGTTTCCACAAACCACACTGCTACAGATATGGAGTATGCAGTCTCATTCAAGAGCATCCTTGAACTTTACGATATTCGTCCCTCTGAGATAATGGGATCAATAATCTCATCCGTCGTACCATTCATCACAAATACAGTACGTTCATCTATCAGAAAGATCACCGGTAAGGACAGCCTTATCGTGGGTCCCGGCATCAAAACGGGACTCAGTATTAAGATCGACAATCCTGCTCAGCTTGGAAGCGATCTGGTGGTGGATGCAGTTGCGGGAATACACGAATATCCCCTGCCCCTTGTGATAATCGACATGGGAACGGCAACCACATTTTCTGTTGTGGACAAGAACAAGAACTATATCGGCGGAATGATAATGCCGGGACTGAAGGTCTCCATGGAATCACTTGCAGGAAGAACCTCTCAGCTTCCGAAGATCGGCTTTGAGCCTCCCAAAAAGCTTATCGGCTCCAACACTGTTGAATGCATGAAGAGCGGGTTCCTGTACGGAAACGCAGCCTGCATTGACGGTATGATCGAACGGATAACCGATGAACTGGGCGAAACTCCTACGGTTGTTGCAACGGGCGGACTTGCTTCTACGGTAATTCCCCTCTGCCGCAAGAGCATCATTCTCGATAATGAGCTTCTGCTCAAGGGTCTGATGCTTATCTATTATAAGAATCAATGAGCTGATATCTGACTGTCTTTGTCTGTATCAGCAGAAATTTCCGATACAATACAAACAGCCGTCAGCGGATCTGCATATATCCGCTGACGGCTGTTATTTTTCCTTTATCAATTATCAATTTTCGGGATTGATAAGATCATAAGGGTCGAAGAAATCATTGTCATCATCGCCGTTTTCTTCGGTGCCTGTTTCCTCCGTATAATCTTCATCCGGGACCGTCGTCACATCAGACGAATCCATGTAATCCGGTTCGGTAGCAGTATAATCCTCGGGAGGCTGAGGCTGTGTGGTACTGTATGTATCAAATGCCGCTGCTCCGTCACCGTAGCAGGAATAGCCGCAGCGTGCGAAATACTGGGAAATTCCCTTTGCGATGGCATTTGCAAAGCCGCTCTGGTGAGTGCTGTCCGCAAGAGCCATTGCTTCGGTATAGTTGGTAACGAATGCACATTCCACAAGTACAGAGGGGAAATCCTGCTGCTGAGTTACGAAGAAATAATTGTACTTAGCTCCTCGGTTTGTATCTCCTGCGATACCCACTTCATTGGAGAGATAGCTGCCGAGCTGTGCTGAGATATACTTTGCAAGCGGCTGGGAATAAGGAGTGAAATAATACGCTTCCGCTCCGTATGCTGATGAACCGGCAGCATTGCAGTGAACGGATATAAACATATCGGGACTGTACTGACGGGCAATTGACGCTCGCTGTGCAGTGACATAGGTTTCACTTTCGGTTTTCAGACGGATAACATTAGCACCCATCTCTGTCAGCTTACTTTCAAGCTTTTTGGCAATGGCAAGGTTTGCTTCCTGCTCCTTGATATGCCCTACGGCACCCGGATCAAATTCACTTGCTCCCGTATAGCCATGTCCGGGGTCGATTACTATGGTTGCACCGCTGACGGATGAACGGCAGCCGTTAAAACGGAGGACGAGATTGCCCTCACCGTCGTAGGATGAAGTAATTCCTCCGAAGATGCCTGCCTGCCGCAGAGTAAGGGTAAGCCGTGTCTTAGTAAGCTCTCCCGATTCATATGTATCCCATACACCCTTTGTAAAAACAGCACTTTCGGGGAAAGTGATATCGGAGCTTGCAATGCTGGTCACATAGTCAAATGTAATGATAAGGCTTGTAGATTCGAAAGATGATATGTAATAACCGCCGTTGTCGCCGCTGTTATAGTTCACCCCTGTGAAACTCAGAGCAAAGGGTATCTTTTCATTTGTGCGGAGCTTGATAACTGTATCTGTGCCGTCCTTAGCAGCCGAAACAACGCTCATGACATTTGAACCAAGGGGACGGTTTTCCAGAACATTCACGTCTGATGTCTTTATTCGCTTGCCTGAGTTTGTGAGGTAATAATCCGTGCCTCCATAGCTTACGGTCTTTACATGATAATCCAACGTACCTGCAGGAAGCCTTGCCATATCGGGAGTGGGATTTGTTGAGGTTGATTTATAGTCATACACCATTGTATTATCGTTCTTGACCTGCAGCAGATTTCCGCTGTAATCGTTAAGCACCTCGGCAAGAGCGTTTACAATTATCCTGCTGCCTGTGCGGGATTCATTGAAATCACCTGTTGCGGTATGATATGTACCGTAGAAAACTACATTTCCCAGGTCAATATCCTGTCCCCTTATTCCTGCGGGGGCAATATATGTTCCCGAATAGCGGGTATAGTTTGAGTTGGGATCGATGCCGTCAACCTGTCCTTCAGCAGGCTTAAGCTCTACGCTTTTTCCGTTGATCTCAGCTGTAACAACAGAGCCTTTATAGGCAATAGCAGTTAACTGAACAGCTGACTGCTCCTCAATTCGCATTTCCGATGCGGAGGACGGCTCAGTGCTTTTCAGAACGTTTACCGTTCGGGTTATCTTATACTTAACAGTTTTGGCTTTATTCTTGAATGTGAAGGTATTTACTCCAACGTCAAGATCAATATTGAAATAAAATCGTCCTGCTTCGTTAAGCTCGATAGGCTCACCCTGAAAATAGATAGTGAAATTTGGGTCAAATGAGCCTGCGAAAATAACAGTAGGTTCTTCCGTACGAAATGTAGTGGATGTAGGCAGTGTCATTTCCAGCTCATTGTTAAGTCCCTCAACATCCAGCTGATCGTTGAAATGCTTCACAAGAACCGTGGTCGATTCCATGGGATTACGCTCAAGATCACCAAGAGAATCGAAAATATTTCCTCCGCAGCTGCTGTAATCATCTGTTGCAATGACCTGCTTCACAAGCTCATCGGGAGATTCCCATCCCAGATAATCGGAGCATACCTTCTGATTCATGTGGTCGATATACATGGGGACTCCCGCTGCTTCCGCAGTTTCGTTCCACCATCCTGCAACCTCACCGAAGGGCATGGATTCGCTTGACAGGGAGCCGTCGGCTTTTACGATGATAAAATCAGCATAGCCGTTCATGATGTATGCCTTTGTATCGGCATAGCCGTCAGTAAGTGCTTCAAAGCTTACCGAGGTCTCACTTCCCTCGGAGCGGGTGGTATAATTTGCCCAGATATCATTCAGAGAGATTCCCACGGGCACACAGTTTGAAGTACGGTGTATAGCATCCGATACAAGACTGAACACGTATGCACCGTTATCCATCAGCCAGTTATCGTAGCCTATCCCCGACCCGTTGGTCATGTAATCCGCAAAGCTTGCTGCATCACGTGAGGAATAGTAACCGTCAAGAATGATACCGTCAACGGGGTTTTTAACGGTAAATTCATGAGCGGTCAATGCCAGCCTGTCTATCCTCGCCTTAGCTGATTCCTCTGTTATTCCCGCAAAAGCGGTATTGATATCGAATGTAACGTAGACGTACATTCCCCTATCCGCAGCCTCCTTGGCTATCAGCTCGGAGGGTGACACCTCATCGGTCTTGTTCACATCGGTACTGTAAAACACATGACCGTCGGCGGATGTATTCACTATAACCGTATTGAGACATTTATCCTCGGCACTGTCGAGAGCATCACCTATACCATCGGCTATGGCATCGGCGGACAGCATAGTGCCATCCTCGGCATAAACTTCAAAATCCACTCCGGGAGTGATGCAGACACCCCGCATTTCCTCGGGGAATGTGAACATTGGAGTAAAATCCGGCTGTTCAAATGCTTCAAGATCTTCATCCCTGTTTACCTCGGGGATTATCTCCTCATAAACAGGTTCATTATCAGCAAAAGCTCTGACCGACATGTCCAATGCGGGGATAAAATCTCCCGCCCCGGGAACTGCCATAAGCAGCGTCGAAAACAGAGCAGCTGCCCTGCTTAATATGCTTTTATGCTTCATTTGTTTTCCTTTCGGTATTCCTGCTGTACTGTCACAGCATATATGTTTCTTTTGCTATATCTCTGTTTTAAGATTGTTAAGCTCGGCATTCACTGCTGCAGCTGCTGAGCTGTCAGGTGAAAACAGACTGTCATAACGGAAGAACGCATATCCTGCACCTCGTCCGAGAGAATACTCACGCTGACGCTGCAGTATGTCTGTGTAGGTTTTCCATTCATTTCTTCCTTCGCCTGCATAGCTGTCCTCACAGCCTGATTTGTATGCGGCAAGGCCGATAACAAGCTGAACGCTGCTTCCGCTTACATAGCTCTGCCATTCATCCACGGCAGGTGCAAACGGAAGAGTGCCGTTCTCAAAGCCGAAATATATCTGAGGGCAGATATAATCACAGTATCCGCTTGTGGAACACCATGTCTTTACATCTGCATAGAGATCATTATAATTATTGCTGTAATTGCCCTGGGGAGAAATTCCGAAAACAGCTGTAGGATTGGCGGTATGCACCGTACGGTACATTGCTCTGACCATCTCGCTGATAATGCTTCTTCTCCATTCGGCAAGGGAAAGCTCAGTGCCCGAGGCTGCATAAGCTGCACTGTCAAAGTACGTATCCTTTGTGGGGTAGAAATAATCATCTATCTGTATTCCGTCAACGTTGTAACGGGAAATTATCTCGCTTATACCGCTGCAGATCAATGCCGTTGTATCGCTGTAGGCCGGATTAAGATACCATCTGTCTCCTGTTTTCACAATGTATGTTCCACGCTTTGAGCTGTCGTCATACCACTGCTTAAGGATGTAATCGGAGGACAGTGACGAAAGCTGGGAATCGGTCATTAGTCTCATAGGATTCACCCATGCATGAATTGACAATCCCCTGTCGTGGGCAGATTTTACTGCAATTTCAAGGGGGTCATATGCTGCTGTGCCGCCTATTTTTCCTGCAAGCCTGTCTCCTGCAGGGAACAGCTCGGAATCATAGTAGGCATCGCCATATGCACGCACCTGAAAATATACCGTATTGCAGCCGAGACTGCTGATATTATCCATACACTCATTCAGCAGCTCAGTGAATTCCTCCTCGGTATGACCTCGCATGATACGCTCATATTCCAGGAAAGATATCCACACTGCCTTCTGGGTGGAAAAATTCAGAGTATAGTAACTGTTCACGGGATAGTACCCGGTAAGCTGCTCACTGTATGATGTTTCCGGGGGAAGAGTGTCCATGGGAGGGACAGATGTCTCCGGGGAATCGGTTGAAATAACAGTAGTTGCCGCTGTTGATTCGGCTGATGTCTCCGTTACGGGTAATGTGATTACAGTTATCTGCTGAGTCTCCTCTGCGGAGCTCTCGAAAGCAGCTGTGGTTGTTTCCCTGGGGGCTGTTGTTTCCGGAGCAGCAGTTGTTGTCTCGGAATCAGCAGAGGATGATGTTTCCGATGAAGAGAAAGTATCGGAGACTGAAGTCATCTCTTCCGATATGGAGGACATGTCCGCATCTGCTCCGTTAACGATAACATAGCTTTCGGGAGATGTCTCCGTTCCAACCGATGAAATAACATCGGTTGAAGCCTTCGTTTCGGAATAAGTTCCGATAGCTTCCGTTGGCTCGGACATGGTACTCTGAGCTTCCGTCAGGAAATCCGACGAATCGGGTATTTCCTCGGAAATAGCGGTACAGCCGCAGGCTGCGGACAAAACCGCAAGCACACATATCAATTTTACGAAACCAAGCCTCTTCATTGTTTCCTCTCTTTCCGCCACATTATGGTACACTACAGTTATTATACATCAAATATACTGCTCTTGTCAACAAATAAGAACCTGTTTTGCACAGGAACAAACGTTTTATAAGCTTTTACAAAAAGACATGGGACAATTCCGTAGAATTTTATATTTTAGCAATACAAAAAATATCCTGCCAAGTTTTGCCCTCGACTTCTTTTGTCAGTATATTTTTGTGTATTTAAATAAGCTATATCATTTTAATTGCCAGTTTACTATAAATAATTCCAAAAAAGTGCCGATATATATGTTAGTTTATCTTATCAAAAAAAATGGAGGATCAATATGGCATTTGATTTCAAAAAAGAGTATAAAGAGTTTTATATGCCGAAGAATAAACCTGAGATCGTAAATGTCCCCAATGCAAATTACATTGCTGTAAGAGGAAAAGGCGACCCGAATGAGGAAGGCGGGGCATATCAGCAGGCAGTCAGCGTTTTATATGCAGTAGCATACACCTTGAAAATGAGCTATAAGACAGATCATAGGATAGAAGGCTTCTTTGAATATGTAGTACCGCCTCTTGAGGGATTCTGGTGGCAGGATAATGTCAATGGCGTTGATTATACCGATAAATCTTCCTTCAACTGGATATCCGTTATTCGCCTGCCCGATTTTATTTCCAAAGAAGATTTTGAGTGGGCAGCAGAAACAGCAGCCAAAAAGAAAAAGCTTGACTGTTCATCAGCGGAGTTTTTAACCGTTGAGGAGGGATTGTGTGTCCAGATCATGCACTATGGCTCATTTGATGATGAACCTGCAACAGTTGCTTTAATGGATGACTTCATTGACAAGAACGGTTTCACAAACGATCTCAGCGATGTGAGATTACACCACGAGATATATTTATCCGATGCAAGAAAGGTTGCTCCCGAAAATCGCAAAACAGTTATAAGACATCCGATCAGAAAGGTATAGTATCCGTGATGAACATATTCTGAAAAAATAATGCTGCTCCTCCATCAACAGAGTTTTCATCTGCTGACGGAGGAGCATTTTTGTTTTCTAAGCGTTTTCAGTCACACTTTATGTCGGGAAGATCTTATAATAACAAGTACGGTCATGTTTACACATTTACAGAATTAAAACTGATAATTTCTTCCCTTATACTTTCCTGTATCTCGGATATAGGATCAAAGACAGGTCTTCCTGTGTAATAGCCCTGAATGTAGTCGACGCCGAAGGAAACAACTGTCCGAAGCTCTTCGGAGGTCTCAACTCCTTCTGCAAGCACCTTGATGCCGTTGAGTCTTGCAAAATCAATAGTACTCTTTATAAACATCTGTTTGTTAACATCTTTATCTATATCAGTGATAAGGAACCTGTCTATCTTGATTATCTGAGGGGAATATCTGAGAAGGTTTACGATATTTGAGTGACCTGTCCCATAGTCATCAACCGCTACTTCATTGCTGCGGCAGTCCCCGCCCAGCTTCTTTATTCGCACAAGCTCATCATCGGATAATGTATTCTGCTCGGTTATCTCAAATACGAAATCATCCATGTATTCTCCGTATTTTGAGCCAATGATGCTGTAATCCGATTCGTTCAGGAAATAGCCGGGAATAAGGTTGATAAACACTTTTCTGTTTCCGAAAACCGCAGGGTCACGGGCATAATGCTCCATTACATTAAACAGAGTTGCCCGCTCGATATCATACAGCCTTCCGCTTTGTGAGGCAACATTAAGTATCTCAAAAGGAGACATATTAATACTGTCATCAGTCCGCATAAGAGCTTCATAAGCATATATTTCGCCGGTCCTTGCGTCAACTATTGGCTGGAAGCAATAGCGGAACAGGTTCTGCTCAATAAGGATACCGAATGCTTCCTCATTTATTTCTGCATCATTATCTTCGTTCTTTTTTCTGTTGGATCTGACACCAAGCTTGTTCATATACATCTCGCCGCTTGCAGATTTTATAAAGCTTGCAAGTGTGCCGTTCCAACCCGGATCTATAACTGTACAGCCGCAGTTAACTTCAACATAATAATCCTTGCCGTTGATCTCATTGAAGCTTCTCATAAGTGTAAAAAAATTGGATGCAGCTCCGTCAATGGTCTTTCCGATCTGCTCTGCAGAATCATAGTAATTTATTACAACAAATTCATTTTCGGAAACCTGTGCGATATAGCAGTTGTCGGGATTTGATGATTTAAGTGCTTCGGCCGCAACCTTTACCGCATTTTCAACATCCGCCATACCGTAGTTCTCGTAGATATACTTGTACTTTGCAATGGCGTAGAAGGACACGGAAATAGGTCTGTTTCTGTTCTGCTCATTCTCGGAAAAAGCAGTGAACCACTTGCATGCACCACGAAGATTGGGAAGACCCGAAATGGAATTAGTATATGCCGCTTCCTCGGCAAGAAGCTTCATAGTATTCTGCTCGTGCCGATTGAACATTTCATTGAAGGAAATATTAATTGCCTTGGTGATACGCCTGATCTTGCTGATGGATGAGACCGCATTATCCACTACAACTGTGTAGTATCCGCATACTGTTTTGCCTACAAATATGGGGTTTAAAAGGATCATTCCGCTGTTGTCGGGATCATGCTCCGGAAGGGAGGTCCCGTCAGCATCGAAAGGAGAACAAGGGTCGGAATCCTTGTCCCAGCTGTCAGAGTGAGTAACGATAGTATAATCTCCGTCATAGATCCTTTTCTCGTCGGAAAGCTGAGAAAGGAACCTGTTATCTATCATAAGATATGAATTGCTGAGAATAGTATAGGAAATTATCTTCAGTGCCTGAGACAAAGTTGGTTTATTTAGTATTCCGTCCAGCTTGGAAAAAATATACTCCTCATGTGAATCTATGTCCATCATTGCACTGAACATTTTCTGAACTGCCTGACGGTTGGTCATCTGATGATCGGCGTGACATCCGCAGGACTCAGAGATCCTGGGGGAATATTCATTTATGTAGCTGTTCTCGGTTTTCCTACCTTCAAATATATCGGTGATAACTGAAACCGCTTTTTCCGCAAGTCCTTTCACATTTTCCCTGCAGGTAGTGATAGCAGGAGTGAACAGCTCAGCCTGCACGATGCCGTCAAAGCCTGTGACAATAACGTCTCCGGGAACGTTTATCCCCAGATCAGCAAGTCTTGAACAGGCAGCCATAGCCATTACATCGTTTGCACATATAACAGCGTCGGGAACCCTGCCGGTATTTACCAGCCTGTCAATTATAGCTTTAATAGGTCCTTCCCAATAATGACCGTAGTCAACATTATCATCTGAATACTCCAGTCCCTCTTCCTCGAGGACTTCTCTGTAACACCTTAATCTGTTCTCGGTGTTGATGTCGTTTTCCTTATTTCCTGCTATGAAGAATGTATCACGGGCGCCGTGATCACGGATAACATGACGGATTATATGCTTGTATGCCTCAATATAGTCATCATTTATGGAAATGCAGCCTTCGGCATGACCTCTTATCATAATAACAGGGATATCATTCATCCGTGATTTATTGATAATATCCTTAACTATCGCCTTGTCATAGATGGTTTCTTCCATAACGATCATTGCATCCAGTATTGAATAGTCAATATTATCGTATACATATTTAGAACCGCTGCGATAATCAGTATTATTATAAAAGTCTACAAAGCTGTTATAAATAACAAGGGTGTATCCCAGCTTCTTAGCTGCACAGAACAGTGAATCAGCAAACTCCGACCTTGTTCTGTCATTTATTTTTGTTATGCACAGACCTATGACTTTTCTGTTATTAATCAATCTGATCACCTGTTCTGTATTTATTTTGGATCATACCATTGTTGTTGAAATTATACCACAAAAAATTCATATCTTCAAGCCTTTCTGTGAAATTTATTAATTTTTTATTATTTTACAGTATTATCTTGTTAGATTTACACAAAACAACATTTCTGATTCAGTTTTATCCTTCTGCTGTTTCATAGTTGTCGATCTTCATTGAAGCTTTATAGATTTCCGTTATGAATTATAATACCATCCGCAAAAGCTGCCGTTTTTGACATAAAGTTGATTTCATCTCTTTACAAATCAACGCTTTTATGTTATAATAAGATGTTAAAAATATTTGAGTATAAAGGACGTGTTTTTTTGTCATACAACAGAGATAGAATCAGGAATTTCTGCATAATTGCTCATATAGACCATGGTAAATCCACGCTGGCTGACCGTATTCTGGAGCTTACCTCTACCGTCGCTCTGAGAGACATGGAGGACCAGCTGCTTGATAATATGGACATCGAAAGAGAGCGTGGCATCACTATCAAGGCTCGTGCTGTACGTCTTATTTACAAGGCTGATGACGGTGAGGAATATATATTCAATCTTATCGACACTCCCGGTCATGTTGACTTCAATTACGAGGTTTCCCGTTCGCTGGCAGCCTGTGAGGGTGCTGTGCTGGTAGTTGACGCATCCCAGGGAATAGAAGCTCAGACCCTTGCAAACACATATCTTGCTATCGAGCATGATCTTGAGGTCGTGCCTGTTGTCAATAAAATAGACCTGCCCTCCGCCGACCCGGAAAGAGCCTGCACTGAGATAGAGAATATCATAGGAATCCCTGCAATGGACGCTCCCCGTATTTCTGCAAAAATGGGTACAAATGTGAAGGACGTGCTTGAAAAGGTAGTTTCCGATATTCCCGCTCCCTCGGGTGATGCAGATGCTCCCCTTGAGGCACTTATCTTTGACAGCTACTACGATCCTTACAAGGGCGTTATCATCTATATCAGAGTTGTAAACGGAACCGTGAAGATAGGTCAGAACATCAGACTGATGGCTACAGGAGCTGAATTCACCGTTGTTGAAACCGGATATATGGGCGCTACCGAGCTTGTGAATGCAGGTGTGCTTTACGCAGGCGAGGTTGGATATATCGCTGCCTCTATTAAGTCAATCGGAGATACTAAGGTGGGTGACACCGTTACAGATTCGGACAATCCCTGTGACGCTCCCCTCCCCGGCTACCGTGATGTCAACCCAATGGTTTTCTCGGGTATTTATCCTGCTGACGGTGCTAAGTACGGTGATCTGAGAGACGCTCTGGAAAAGCTGCAGCTCAATGACGCTGCTCTTTCCTTCGAGCCTGAAACATCTGTTGCCCTTGGCTTCGGATTCCGCTGCGGATTCCTGGGTCTGCTCCATATGGAGATAATCCAGGAGCGTCTTGAACGTGAATATAATCTTGATCTTGTAACTACCGCTCCCTCGGTTATCTACAAGGTCAACCTTACAAACGGAGAAACAGTATACATCGACAATCCCACAAATTACCCCGATAATTCTGTTATCGCTTCAGCTGAGGAGCCTATGGTAAAGGCATCCATACTTTCTCCCTCGGATTATGTGGGAAATATCATGGAGCTTTGTCAGGACAGACGAGGCATATTCAAGGATATGAAGTATATTGATGAGACCCGTGTTGAGCTTCACTATGAGCTGCCCCTCAATGAGATAATATATGATTTCTTTGATGCTCTTAAATCACGCACAAGAGGTTACGCATCCTTCGACTACGAACTTATGGGATATTCTCCTTCAAAGCTTGTGAAGCTCGACATACTGCTCAACGGTGATGTGGTAGATGCACTTTCATTTATCATCCATGAAGAAAAGGCGTATGCCCGTGCAAGAAGGATCGCAGAAAAGCTTAAGGAGCATATTCCCCGTCAGCTGTTTGAGGTGCCCATTCAGGCGGCTATCGGCGGAAAGATCATTGCCCGTGAGACCGTCAAGGCAATGCGTAAGGACGTACTTGCCAAGTGCTACGGCGGTGATATCACCCGTAAGAAGAAGCTCCTTGAAAAACAAAAGGAGGGTAAAAAGCGTATGAGACAGCTGGGAAGCGTTGAGGTTCCTCAGGAAGCGTTTATGGCTGTTCTCAAGCTTGATGAATAATGAGCGTCGGACTTTATATCCATGTACCCTTCTGCAGGAGAAAGTGCCTGTACTGTGATTTTTACTCCGCTCCCTCCGACAGCGATGCTATTAAAGGATACGTGAGAGCCGTTATCCGGAATATACGCAGTGTGTCCTACAAATACGACACAGTATATTTCGGAGGAGGCACTCCATCCCTCCTTGAAGCAGAGCAGCTGGCACGTATCCTTGAAAATGCAGACATAGAAAGCTCCGCCGAGATATCAATGGAATGCAATCCTGACTCGGCGGATTTTTTCAAGCTTTCGGAATACAGAAAAGCAGGGATAAACAGAATATCCTTCGGTGTACAGTCCTTTGATGACAACGAGCTGAAAATGCTGGGGAGGCTTCATGATGCCGCTGCTGCACGGAAAGCCATAGAAAATGCAGCAAAAGCAGGATTTGACAATATCTCAGCCGATCTGATGCTTGGACTTCCCTATCAGAAGTATGAGACCATAAGCAGGAATATCGGTATACTTTCGGATCTTCCCGTAAATCACATTTCCGCATACATGCTGAAAATAGAAGAAGGCACGCCCCTTGCTATGAACAGTGAGCTTGTAAAGGCTGCTGCGGACGATGAGGATTCCGCAGATTATTATGAGGCTGCCGTTAATCAGCTTGACGAAGAGGGATTCCATCAGTATGAGATATCCAACTTTGCACGCATCGGGCGGGAATGCAGGCATAACCTGAAATACTGGAAATGTGAGGATTATTACGGCATCGGTCCGTCTGCTCATTCATGCATGAACAGCGTACGATTTGCTGTTCCCGCCGATACAAGTACGTTCATATCCTCGGATGTTCAGAACAACGTAATTACGGATGATAACGCATGCACCGAGGAGGAACGGATGATGCTTGCTCTGCGGCTCAGCGTAGGCTTTGATATATTGCAGTCGGGATTCTCGGATGAGGCTAAGAAAGCAATTATATGTGAATCCGAGAATCTTTCGGGATTAGGATTGATGAAATATAAGAATGGCAAGCTCTCCCTGACTCCAAAGGGATTTCTGGTTTCAAATGAAATAATCTGCCGCATGGAAGAGCTTGCGGAAAAATACAAATGCTCTGCCAATTAGCTGATATGCAATAACAAACGCCCATGACAGATACAGCCTGTCATGGGCGTTTATTACGTGTCGTTTAATGAGATCAGAGTGATGATATATGCTCGAATACCTTATCGGTGCTCCAGAAAAACATATCATGCTTGAAACGTTCCTCACGTAGACCTGTACGTTCGATAAGATCCATTACGGGAGGCTGAACACAGGAGAAATAGATCATTCTGCCCTGTGCTATGAGACGCTCACAATATTCATGAAGTGCATCAATACCTGAGATATCTGCTACCGTAACTCCTCGCATAGAGAAAATGATGTTGTAATTATCACCAAGGGAGGATATCTTTTCCTCAAGCTTGGAGCATGTACCGAAGTAAAGAGGACCTGTTATATAAACTACACAGGTATACTTGAGCTTTTCGGGATCAACGTTCTGCTCGTCAAGTCTTTCGGGGTCTACCTGTGCAACAGTTACCTGCATATCGGAGACCTTTACAACGAACATGATAAGGGAGAATGCAACACCGATCATGATCGCCTTTGTAAGGTCAAATACTACAGTCGCACACATTGTTATAAGAAACTGAAAAATAGCTGTTTTAAGCTTTTTGCTGAAAATGGACTTGATAACGCTCCACTCATTCATTCTCCATGCAGTTACTATAAGCACTCCTGCAAGTGCGGAAAGGGGTATCATCGACATTACTCCGCCGAGAACGAACATGGAAAGAAGCAGAACGCCGGCGTGAATAACAGATGTAAGACGTGTCTGTCCGCCGCTCTTGATCGCTACGCTTGTACGCGCGATAGCCGCTGTTGCGGGAACACCGCCGAACATTGGAAGAAGAATATTTCCGATACCCTGTGCAATAAGCTCAACATCCGCATTGAGCTTTTCATTTTTCATGCGGCCTGCGGATGCACCGCAGAGAAGTGACTCAATAAGTCCAAGAGCTGCAACAGATATAGCGGGAACAATAAGATTGCCCACCTGGCTCATATCAAATGCTGCAAAGTCAAGTCTGTCATCCAGGAAGATCGTTTTGGGGATAGTACCTACAACGCTTACATCAAACTTGAAAACAGCATTTGCGGCTGTTGCGAGAATGATAGCTGCAAGTGAACCGGGAACATACTGACCCAGTTTTTTGGGATAGATGAACATAAACACGATAACACAAACACCGATAATAAATGCTGTCATGTTGGGAGACTGAGGGGTTGTAAAATAGCTTGCAATCTTTTCGATGGTAGTCAGTCCTGTACCCTTTAGACCTGTAAGGTTATCCACCTGACCGAGAGCGATAATAATAGCAATACCGCTTGTAAAGCCTGTGATAACCGGTGAAGGAAGATAGGAAACAAGACCTCCAAGCTAGAAGATACCGCATAAAAGCAGCAATTCACCTGCCATAAA
>JBJERX010000111.1:0-81980 GCA_051882495.1 Huintestinicola sp.
CGTGTCGGACAGCTTTTTTATATTATCATATTTTTCGGGGGTTGTCAAGGGGTTTTTCTGATTTTGTCGTTTTATACAACTGCAAGTCTCTTTTTCTCCATTCACCTGACAATATTCTATAATCTTTGCCTTTTCACTATTATAATTCAAACATCATACGGAATTGACACCCTTTCATCATTGTGATATAATATCTATACACTATATTATAAGGAGAATCCCCATGGAAGAATCTAAGTTTTTTGCAATCATCTCCCGGATGAAATATATCAGACGGTGGGGGCTTATGCACAACACCATTAATGAAAATATCAGTGAGCACAGCCTGGAGACCGCCTACATAGCTCATGTTCTTGCACTGTACAGAAATGTCCGCTTCGGCGGTAATGTTGACCCCGAACGTACCGCTCTCCTCGCAATGTTTCACGACACCACTGAGATACTCACCGGTGATCTTCCCACACCTGTCAAGTACTTTAATCCGGAAATACGCAGACAATATGAATTTGTTGAACAGATGGCTCAGGACAAAATGTTATCTTACCTCCCTGCTGACCTCCGCGAATACTATGCCCCACTTCTCGGCAAAACTGAGGAGGAGGAAGAACTCTGGACTCTTGTAAAAGCAGCCGACAAGCTTTCCGCACTAATAAAATGTGTTGAGGAACGCCGTACAGGAAACTGTGACTTTTTTGACGCTGAACAGGCTACTCTTCAGTCCATTCATGAGATGGCTCTCCCCGAGGCGGAAGAATTTCTCCGTGAATTTATGCCCGCATACACATCAACTCTTGACAGTCAGACCGGCAGCAATTGCCGCTGTCAGTCTCTGCTTGACTGATTTTTCCTGTAATATTTTTCTTCTGTATGTAATTATTTACAATATATAATAGAAATCCCGCTTACTTTATGATATAATGTATAAAATCATTGACGACAGAAAGGCGGCAAATGCTTTGGAAAATAACTTAAAAAAACATTTCATATACCATGAGGATCCCCACTCTCTCCATATCGGAACCGAAACTCCCCACAATTATTTTATCCCATTTAATGCAAAGGATAAGCTTGATGCTTCGGATGATTCACCTGCTGCATTAAAAAAATCCTCCTGCCGTTCATCTCTTGACGGTGCATGGAGATTTGCATATTATGATAGTATATCTGATGCGGAGGATGATTTCATCTCCGTACTGAAACAGACTAAAAAAACTATCCCTGTACCCTCCTGCATGAATCTGCAGGGCTTCGGTCAGAATATGTATCTTAACACCCGCTATCCTATTACCTACGATCCCCCGTATGTTCCCGACGATAATCCTGCGGGTATCTATCAGCGTGAGATAATTATAAAAAAACGTGAGGGTCAGCGTTACCTGCTTAATTTTGAGGGAGTTGACAGCTGTCTATACCTGTTTGTCAATGATTCATTTGTCGGCTACAGTCAGGTTTCCCATATGACAAGTGAATTTGATATCACCGACTATGCAGTAAACGGAGAGAACACAATTACTGTTGTTGTACTGAAATATTGTGACGGAACATATCTGGAGTGTCAGGACAAGTTCAGGATGTCCGGTATTTTCCGCAGTGTATATCTCCTTACACGTCCCGAAAAGCGTATTCGTGACTACACCCTTTCTGCCGAGCTGAATGATGATTACAGCGAAGCAAAAATAAAGATATCCGCTGAATCGGATGTGCCCGTTTCCTTTGAGGTTTACCGTGAAGGTGAACTTATAGGTGAAGGCACCCCCCGTAAGGCTGTTATTATCTCATCGCCTAAACTCTGGAACGCAGAAGCTCCCTGCCTTTACACCGTTATCATAAGAGCCGGTGATGAAGTTATCTGCGAAAAGCTTGGAATCCGTAAAATATACACCGAGAACGGTGTTCTCATGCTCAACGGTACACCCATTAAGATCAGAGGCGTGAACCGTCACGACAGTGACCCCTATGTGGGATATGCCGTAAATTACGAGCATATGCTCCGTGACCTTACTCTTATGAAGCAGCACAATATCAACGCTGTACGCTGCTCTCATTATCCCAATGCCCCGGAGTTCCTTAAGCTCTGCGACAGAATGGGCTTCTACGTTATTGATGAAGCCGACCTTGAAGCTCACGGCAGTGCAGATGCAGGTGCTGATATGGAGCAGTATGATTACTCAAATATCGCTCTGCTGGTAAATGAGCCGGAATTTGAGGAAGCTATACTTGACAGAATAATGGGAATGGCTGTCCGTGACAGAAACCGCTGTTCTGTTATCATCTGGTCTCTGGGCAATGAGTCAGGCTATTCCAAGGCAATGGAAAAGGCAGCCAAAGCACTTAAAAAGTACGATAGATCCCGACTTGTACACTATGAAAGCCTGTATCGTCTCCCTAAGGGCAAAAAAGCCAAGGATGATATTCTTGACTTCGTATCGCAAATGTACCACTCACCTGCTGATATAAAGCGTGGTTTCCTTGACAACAAGGATGAGACCCGTCCGTTCATTCTCTGCGAATACTGCCATGCAATGGGCAACGGCCCCGGCGATCTTAAGGATTACTGGGATCTCATCTACTCCGAGGAACGTCTCTGCGGCGGACTTGTATGGGAATGGTGCGACCATTCAATTGCAGTTTCCGACAAAAATGACAAAAAGGATGCAAAGCATTTTACATACGGCGGCGATTTCGGCGAGCCTCTTCACGATGGAAATTTCTGCGTAGACGGACTTGTTTATCCCGACCGCACACTCCATACAGGTCTCCTTGAATTAAAGAACGCCTACTGTCCCATCAGCGTGACTATGGACAGCAAGACTATGGAGCTTACATTTATCAACCGTCTTGCATTCACAAATGCCTGGGAATATATAAACTGCTCTTTCAAGGCTGAGCTTAACGGCTCCGAAATAGCATCCGGACCGGTTTTCCTTGACGGGCTTAAAGCCAACAGCCGCATTTCCATGACAATGCCCTTTATAGGTATGACTGAGCTTACCGAATACGACAGCTTCTACATTACATTTTTCTTTACTCTGAAAAAGCCCTGCGAATGGGCTGATAAGGGTCATTCTCTGGGATTTGCCGAGATATGCATTCAGCAGGGTAAAATAAAGACTGAGGATATTACACCCGATAAGAGCATTTCTCTTGAGGAGACCGAAAAGAATTATATTATTCGTTCAGGCAGCTGCACGTACTCGATCAATAAAAAGACTGCCGAACTTGAAAGGCTCACCTCAGATGGATTTGATTATCTGGAGAAGCCTGCCTCTATAAACATATTCCGTGCTCCTACGGATAATGACGTTAATGTAAAGCAGGGCTGGTACAGATTCCATTATAATAATCCCGTCAAGAAGCTGTACAGCATAACCGCAGCCGAAGCTGACGGAATAGTTACAGTTTCCGCTCATTACAGCCTTGGCTGGTTCGGTCAGAAAAAGCTCCTGGCCATGAGACAGGATATCATTATCGGCGGAAACGGTCATATCAGAATGATATCCGAAGCAGAAATGACCAAGGAGAACAGACCTTATCTTCCGAGGATAGGCATGAGGTTCTTCCTGCCGAAAGGCTTTGAACAGGCTGAGTATTTCGGCTACGGCGGAGGGGAAAGCTATATCGACAAGCACCTTGCATCCAGAAAAGCAATTTTCAGCCAGACAGTTGAGGAGCAGTATGAGCCTTACATCCGCCCCCAGGAGCACGGCTCCCACTGGTGCTGCGATTACGTCAAGCTCAGCAGCAAGGAACACAGTCTCCGTGTAGTATCGGACATTCCGTTCTCTGCAAACTTCTCCCACTATACACAAGAAGAGCTTGAACGAACAACTCACCGTCATCTGCTGAATAAGTCACAGGGAGTAGTTCTCTGCACAGACTACGCTCATTCGGGTGTAGGCTCAAACAGCTGCGGACCTGAGCTTGCAGAAAAATACAGAGTAAAATTTGATAAAATAACAATGGTATTCGACGTTTTTGCCGAATGACCTATGGTGTGCTGACACACCCTAAAGGATTGGAGTGATATTATGCAGATATTACAGTTTCCCCCTCTCAGCAGCTTCGGTGTAAATTCATATATCGTTGTTTCGGAGACAGGAAACGGCGTGCTTATCGACGCCCCCGATGATGCGGGATATATCCTTAAAACTCTTCGTGAAAAAAATATCAGGCTGAAAAAGCTGCTCCTCACCCACGGTCATTTCGACCATATCGCAGCAGCTGCCGAGATAGTTCGTCAGACAGGAGCACATGTGTATATTCATAAAGCAGATGCTCCCAAGCTTTCGGACAGCCGTCTCAATCTGACAGATTTCTTTCATCTTCCCGATGTGGAGCCTGTTTACGGTGAAAATACTGTCAGTGACGGTGATGTCATCACACAGGATGAGCTGAGCTTTCAGGTACTTCACACTCCGGGACACACAAGCGGATGTGTATGCTATATTATTGATGATATAATGTTCTGCGGAGACACGCTGTTCAAAGGCAGCATCGGCAGAACAGATACTCCCGACGGAAATTTTGAGGTCCTTGACAACACGCTGAAAATGCTGTATGAATTCAAGGGCAGATATGAGGATTACGTACTCTGCAGCGGTCATGGCCCAACATCAAAGCTCAGTACCGAAAAGAAAACCAATCCCTATCTTATAGAAGCCTCCGGGCAGTGATATCCATTCCTGAAAATCATGAAAGCGGTCAATAATAATGATAATCTACTATGAAGCAAATAACTTTAAATATGAGACCGAAGCGGTGATGAAGCTATTCTGTCCTCTTGAAAGCTTTGAGTTCGTATATGACAGCACACCCTCGGAGCTTTCCGGGGATCATTGCGTAATATCTGTTTCCCACAGTCTGTGTGTAAAAGCATCACTCAGGGGTGTTTTTATGGAAAAGACAAGTGCACTTCCCAAAAATTCCGATGATTACGAGCTTGAGCTTTGCAGAATGCTCTTTGACGTCATGTCAGAGATAACAGGGATACGTCCCGAATGGGGATGCCTTACGGGAATCCGTCCCGTAAAAAAGGTGAATGCACTTATCTCCCGTGGACTTGACGCAGATGGAGTATATAGCAGTCTGCATGAGAAATACTATATCAGCAGAAGAAAATCCGACCTGTCATATCTCACGGCAATAACACAGAAAAAAGCTCTTGAGGAGCTCAGCCCCGACAGCTACTCGCTGTACGTGGGAATACCATTCTGTCCTACACGCTGCTCATACTGTTCATTTGTCTCCCACTCCATCCAGTCAAGAGGAGCAAAGGAGCTTGTGGGACAGTATGTTGATATGCTCTGCGGTGAGATAGAGGAGCTTGGCAGAATTGTTCGGGACACGCCCTATTTCTGTGATACGATATACATCGGCGGAGGAACTCCCACATCACTTTCAGCCGATCAGATCGGCAGAATAATGAAAACCATAGAAAAAAGCATTGACATTTCCCACATTCGTGAATATAATGTAGAGGCGGGAAGAGCAGATACAATTACAGAAGATAAGCTTATCGCCATCCGTGACAACGGTGCCACACGTATCTCCATCAACCCCCAGACCATGAACCAAAGCGTTCTTGACGCTATCGGAAGAAAGCATACTCCCGAGGATGTAGTAAAATGCTTTGAACTTGCCCGCCGTCTCGGATTTGAGAATATCAACATGGACACCATAGCAGGACTTCCAACAGATACCCTTGAAGGCTTTAAAAACACAATTGATACTCTCATTGACCTCGACCCCGAGAATATCACCGTGCATACACTTACAGTAA
This sequence comes from Huintestinicola sp., assembly GCA_051882495.1. GTDB lineage: Bacteria > Bacillota > Clostridia > Oscillospirales > Ruminococcaceae > Huintestinicola. The sequence goes on from JBJERX010000111.1 coordinate 5,780, forward strand.
AGCGTTCATCCACCCTGTTCAGCTCTGCGGAACAGCTCAGAGAGCATTATAATTCCGATAATCAGCTCTCCGAAATGGTGAATTACGCCTTCGACAGACTGACAGCATCAGGTTATTCCCCCTACTATCTCTACCGCCAGAAAAACACTGTAGGTAATCTTGAAAATGCGGGCTATGCAAAAAAGGGAACCGAAGGTCTTTACAACATCTACATCATGGAGGAAACTCAGACCATCTTAGGCTGCGGAGCATCCGCATCAACCAAGCTCACCGATCCGGGAACAGGCAAGATAACAAGGCATTTCAATTACAAATACCCCTACGAGTACATCTCCCGCTACGGAAAAATGACCGCATACAAACCCCTGATAAGGGAATTTCTTCTCCGTCAGCGTTGAGAAAACAAATCATCACACAGCTACATATTGAAAGGAAGGAATATTATGAATTACAATTTTGACGACCTTATCAACAGCTCTAAAAGCGTTTTCGACATGGTCGCCTCCTCAGCCAGCAATGCAATGAATGTATCAAAGGCATATGTAGAAAAGGCTCAGCTGAGAGTAAAGCTCAGGGATAAATACAATGAGCTTGGCAAGCTTTGTTATGATATGCATGAAAAGGGCACTGACGAAACAGGCTCGATCAAGATCAAGATCAAGGAGATCAAGGTTCTTAAAGCACAGCTGGAATACGCCGAGGAAGCTGCAGGCAAGCCTAAGATCTGCCCCATTTGCGGCAGAAAGAATTTATCTGATGATCTTTTCTGCTCGCAGTGCGGAGAAAAGCTTTAATACCAACCCAATAACAGAACATAATTACAGCTCACTGCCGCATATCAATGACCTGCGGCAGTGATTTGTGCGACTGGATGTGTTTGCTATAAAAAAGAATGATATCATAACGCTGGAAATAACCGATATGACTGCAGAAGGCTGCGGAGTAGGTCATTCCGAGGACGGAATGACTGTTTTCGTTGCAGGCAGTGCTGTAGGGGATGTTATGTCCTGCCGTATAGTAAAGGTGCAGAAAAGCTACTGCTACGGAATAATCGACAAGCTGCTGACTCCCTCACCTCACCGTGAGGACAGAGGCTGCAGCGTGAAAAAATCCTGCGGAGGCTGCATGTTCAGACATATCTCCTACAGTGAAGAGCTCCGCATAAAGGAAAATATAGTGAGAAATGCATTCCGTCGTTTAGGCGGTTTTTCATCGGATGAATATGAATTTCTTCCCCCCGCAGGCTGCTCCGAAACAGACAAATACCGCAACAAAGCACAGTACCCTGTAGGCATGGCTGAGGGAAAAGCTGTATGCGGATTCTATGCCCCCCGCAGCCACAGAATAATCCCCTGCACAGACTGTATGCTCCAGCCGGATATTTTCGGAGAAATACTGAAATTTATCCTCAGCTACATAAACGAGCATAAGATCTCAGTATACAGCGAGGAAACAGGAAAGGGACTTGTCCGCCATATCTACCTCAGACGCGGATATCATTCAGGGGAAATAATGGTCTGCATAGTCGCATCACGGGCAGACAAAAAAAGCTTCTCCCAACTTGCGGAAAAGCTTTGTGAGAAATTCACTGACATACGCTCGGTGATACTGAACGTGAACAGCAAGGAAACAAATGTTATCATGGGCAGTGAGTGCATAACTCTTAATGGCAGCGACTGCATAACAGATATCATGTGCGGAAATAAAATTTTCATCTCTCCCCTGTCATTCTATCAGGTCAACACAGCACAGGCGGAATATCTCTACGGAATAGCAAGGGAATTTGCCTCACTCACAGGAACAGAGGACGTGCTTGACCTCTACTGCGGAGCAGGAACCATCGGTCTGTCCATGGCAGCGAAAGCAGGACATATCACAGGAGCGGAGATCATTCCCGAAGCAGTGGAAAATGCACGCAGAAATGCGGAAGTCAACAGCATAACCAACGCAGACTTTATCTGTGCCGATGCAGGTGAGGCAGCGAAGCTCCTTGCAGAATCGGGACGAAAACCGAAAGTAATAATCACCGATCCACCAAGAAAGGGCTGCGATACACTTACCTTGGATTCTATAATAAGCATGTCCCCCGACAGAGTGGTAATGGTCTCCTGCAACCCTGCCACCGCCGCAAGAGACTGCCGCTACCTTGCTGACAGAGGATACAGGCTTGATAAGGTACAGGCTGTTGATATGTTTGCTGGGACGGGACACGTTGAGACGGTATGCTTATTGTCCAAACTCAAAAGTGACCAGCATATCGAGGTTGAGCTAAAAACGGACGAGCTTGATCTGACATCTGCGGAAAGCAAGGCAACTTATGATGAGATCAAGGCTTATGTCAAGGAGCATACGGGCTTGACGGTATCTTCTCTGAATATAGCTCAGGTGAAGCAGAAATGCGGTATCATTGAACGTGAAAACTACAATAAGGCGAAATCTAAGGATTCCCGACAGCCTAAGTGTACTATGGAGAAGGAAGAAGCTATTGTTGAGGCTTTGAGGTATTTTAAGATGATTAATACTAATAACCATTTAACCTTTGGATAAAATACGGCGGCTATAATACGCCCACTCTGCGTCAAACTCCCTTGACAGGCGAAAGCCTGTCTGCGGTCGTTTTCCTTGATTGGGCATATTCTATCCACCGTCTTTATCCATAGAACAAATGGTTATTAGTATAAGTGAAGTTCACCCGGCTGCGAGAGATCTTTTCTTGCAGTCGGGTGTAACTGGTATAGTTGCTTTTGGGTGTCTGAAGAAAAAACATCAGTCAGAGCAAAGGTCGAACACTTTTTTGAAGTTGTGAAACGACTGTTCGGGTATCGGAAAACACGATACTGTTAATTTAAGTTCATAGTTTGTTGATTTTTACATAAGATAATTTATCAAAAAATTTTGCGGAATACAGGAAGCTGCATACCTCTATTCCGCACTTTATCTGCGAAACAGGCATTATATCCATGTCTGCACGGTTCTGATGCGTTATCAATTCACCTCAGTCAATAGCTTTGAGTAAAAAAATGCACAAAAACTGTCAAAACCTCTTGAATCTTTATTTTAAATATGATATAATTATTTAGTAAATATGTTTACAAAAAAAATACATAATTTTGAAGGAAATCAAGTAAAAAAATACGGCAAATTGACACATTATGACAGTTAATTATATTAATGCCGGTTTGTAGCATATACATTGGTAACTATGCTTTTTCACTTAGCATTTAGAATTAGCAGCTTAAAAGAGGTATTCATAATGAGTGATAGTTCAAAAAAAATTTCTGCAGCCATGAACGGTTTATCGGCTGAGAAAGCAAAAGAAAGACATAACCAGGATATGGCTGTTTTATCCTTGATTAAGAGCGATTTGCATGATCTCTGACTGCACTATTTGTTGATATTTTCATTGTATCTTTTCATTCAGATATAATATGCACATGCAGCTCACTTTTAAGGAAGGGGATAGAAAAATGATTGATACAAAAGAGTATCTTTCGGAGTTAAAGCCGATGGATAAAGGCTCCGCTGCGGATTTTGAGCCGTACAGATACCGCAATACCTTTGCCGATACCACCTTTGCCATGCTGTATTCGTGGCATGAGCATTTTGATTACAGATACAAGGATTTCGGAGAAGTACTTGCAGTCACAGGAGTGGATAACGACGGCGAAAGAGTTTTTATGCTGCTCAGAAAGAACGACGAGGCACCCGTTGATGAAGCTGTTTCGGAAATATGCAGGATGTGCCGCGAATCGGGGGGCAGGGCTATTTTTGAATATGTGGCAAGCAGCGAGCTGCCGCTTTACAGAAAGGCTGCCGATGCCTGCGGCATGACTGTATCCTTTTCATATGATGACAAATACAGCGACTATATCTATGAAACGGAAAACTTTGTATCCATGAAGGGGTCTTCATTCAAGAACAAAAGAGGAGGATATAATTACCTTTTGCGCTGCTGTCCCGAGATCAGGACCGTTCCGTACACCGACAGCCTTTACGGCGTATGCATGGGGATGTTCGACACATGGTGTGCAAGGCATAACTGTGAGGACTGCTTTTACGGCTGCGAGAAAAAGGCTTTTATAAATTTCATGGATATTTACGATCCCGAACGTCATAAAATTATGCTGTCATATAACGGCGATACGCCATTGTCGTTTATTGTGTACGAACAGATAAACAATGACACAATGTGTTATTATTTCCAGAAAAATACCATAAGGCAGCGCGGGCTTACTTACTGGCTCAACAGGGAAGCGGCACTTCAGCATATGGATATAAAATACATAAATCTCGAAGAGGATATGGGTATCCCGGGAATAGCAGAGGACAAGAGATCCCTTCGTCCCTGCGGCAAGCTTGAAAAATATACGGCTGTATTCGAATAAAAAACGGCTGTTCCTTTGAGATCACAGAATTTTGATTGATCTTCAGGGAGCAGTATAGTTCTGTTTGTACGACCGCGGAAAATGTCCGTTAACTGTTGCAAATTATATGTAAATATAGTATAATTAGGATATTAAGGTAAATTACGGACGGTGCGAGCCATTATTTTACATATTTATAGCCTGTTCGCATTAAAGCGTTTCAATTATAGCGAAAATGTTATAATACCTGTATGGGACTTACAAAAGAACAATTTGCGAAAATTGAGCATTTAATGCCTGCACCCCGCTGAAAACCCGAGATGTCGAATTATGATTTTTTGTGTTCCTTACTGTATATCGAAAGCGGCTGTAAATAAAGGGCATTGCCGAACGAATATGGAAACCGCCATACAAATTACGTCAAATTCAACCGTTGGTGCAAGAATGGAACAATTGATAGAATTTTCGAAGCACTTCAATAGGAGAATATCATCGGAATACGCACTGAAATAATATGCATTGACAGCACAAATGTCAAAGTTCATCCCGATGCCGCAGGAGCAGGAAAATCAGGCGGTGAGCAGAGCATAGGTCGTTCAAAAGGGGCTCACAACCAAGATCCATTTGGCTTCCGCGTCTGCGAAATATGCAATGATCTTTCGGCTATCTGCCGGAAACAAACTCGACGCACCGGAAGGACGTAAGCTTATTGAAAGCTTTTAGTCTGAAAATGATCACTACTTGCTTATGGATCGTGCTAACGAAAACAACAACCCATGATAAATCGCCGTACAGCAAGGATTTATACCTATCGTCCCTCCGAAGCGTAACAGAAAAGATCCGTGAGATTACGATAAAGAGCTTAATAAACAGCGTAATGAAGTTGAAAGATTTTTTCTGCGTATAAAGGGATTCAGATGTGTTTTTACTCATTATGATATACTCGATACGTTGTATTTGGGCAATCTCACTTTATCTATGATCTTTGATGCTATTTAATGTGAACAGACTCTAAATTACGGGCTGTGCGAGCCATTATTATTTATTTTTCATACTAATTTATGAAAGGCGGCGAAAAAATGCTTGAATTTCATGATATTGAATTGTCGGATATGGAAAAAGCGGTTAAAGCTCTCAGGTATTCGGACAAAATGATGTCGGAATTTTCCTTTGCCAATAACTATGCATGGAGCAGTATGCTTGATCTGAAAATATGCTTCTATAACGATTTTTATATAGCAGGCTGCTTCGGCGGGGATGCTCCCGAATTTCTGTTTCCGTCGGGGCAGGGGGATATTGCCGATGCGGTTGCAAAGCTGAGAGAGTATTCCGAGCACTGCGGTGCACCGCTCAGGCTTTTGTCCTGCGAGGAAAAAATGCTGCCTCTGATGGAGAAACTGTACGGCGGTTCCTTTACGGTGGAATCTCTTGACGATGTTAGCGATTATATTTTCAGTACTAAGGACGAAACCGAGCTGAAGGGTCACAAAAAGCGCAAATGGAAACGATTTAATAAGGAGTTTGAAGGCAGATTTGTTTTCAGACCCATCGAAAATGAGGAGGACTGCCGAAAATGCATCTCCTTTACGGAGGAGCTTTTCAAAAGGAATGAGTCGCCCGACGAATCGGCGGTTCACGAACAGCTAGCGGTGAAAAAATATTTTGATAATTTCCGCCTTTTCGGAATGGAAGGGATAATACTTGAAGCAGACGGCGTTATGATGGGATATACTGCGGGTACTCCGCTTAATTCCGATACCTTTGACGTTAATCTCGAAAAGACCGACAGGACATATTCCCGTGATCTCAGTGCTGTGCTTGAATACAAGATCGCAGAAAAGGTGTCTGACCGTTTCAGGTATCTTAACTGCGAAGAGGATCTTGGTATACCGGGACTGAGATATGCAAAGACTATCGAACATCCCTGCATGATGCTGAAAAAATACGACCTGACCTTTAAATAAACTTAAGGAACCACTGAATAAATCACGCCTGAATGCTTGGTATGCATATTGCGAAGTCAGATTTAATCAGTGTTTCCTTAAGGTCACATCTAAAAACCGCAGCTAAAGCCTTAGCACCTCATCTGCAAGCATCTGAGGCACTATGGTTTTTAGAGTTGACCTTAATGAAAGGAGAAATACTGTAGGCTATGGAACATTCAAACACATCTTCGGACGCTGTGCCTGTAGATACAAAAAAGAAATATTCTGTTATATCCGCCGTATTGTTCATTGCGGCGGCGGTGTGCCTTGCGGCGGCGTTTCTTCTGCCGAAAAGGGATAACGGCGACGGCTTCGGAGCTTCCGACTCCTTCATCGAAAATTATGCGGCATATTGCTGCAAAATGGGCGAGTACGGATATGCAGTTACCGATTTCGGCTGTTCAAGAGTGCTTATTTCGGATAAAAACGGTTTGATATCTCACAGCATCAGCGGTCTTCCCTTTCAGGCGGACGGAGGATATATTGCCGATGTGGCAGCAGACGAAAACGGCAATATTTACGTTCAGTATGTAATGACCGATATAAACTCCTACTCCACGCTGTACGAAACCATCTGCAAATATGACAGGAACGGACGCTTCGTTAAAGAGCTTTTCAGAGCCGATTATTCGGAAGCCGAGCAGGTTCCCCACAGAGATCCCCGTATCAACGGAATTACCGTCTGCGGGACCGACCTTTATTTTGCTTTTATTGACAGCGGGAATATCCGGTTTATCAAGGCTGACACCGAAAGTGCAGTAGTTTCCGAATATTACAGAAACTCTGCCGATGAAGTCGATTTCAGATACCTCAGATTTTTCTTCTATGAGGACGGAAGCTGTGCGTATATAAAGCGTACGGGCGAGGTGGGCATCATGGCTCCTGACGGATCGGAAACCGTGTATGCCAACTTTGACTTTGATATAAACGCGGGCGGCGTGCTGCCGATATACATATTCGGCACCTCCGAGGCACTTTACATCGCTGACGACTGCAGCTGCAGCATTATGAAGATACTTCCCGACGGAAGCTGTTCTGTCGCTGTGGATGAAAGCGTTCTTGACGGACTTTCCTACAACGGCATCTCCTACCTTACAGGCAGCGGCACGCAGCTTATGGGCGTATCGGGAGGAGTTCCGTTTATCGCTGACACTTCAGACGGCACTGGTCGTTATCTTGGTCAGCCGTTTAAGGTATCCCCCTCGGTTTATGCCATAAAATATGTAAGGTATCTGCTTTATGCACTGTCTGCCCTGACCTTTGCGGCAGGTATTGTGATGCTCATTACAAAGGTTTTCAAAAAGAGGATATCCCTTTTTGTAAAGCAGATAGCACTTATCATCCCGACGATCACAATAGTTATGTTCATAACGGTAAGCTTTATGTATTCAAAGCTTGAAAGCACCATTATCAGCGACATAACAGTTCAGACAGAATCCTTCTGCGTTGCCACAACAGGCTATTTCGACGGTGACAAGATCGCGTCTCTTACAGGCACTGACTGCATTGATACAGAGGAGTTCAGAGAGGTTCGCAGTACACAGAAGGAAATACTCAACGATAACAAGGACCCGTGGAACGCCCTTTATTACGACGCTATATACATAGTGAACGGCTCAAGCCGTTATCTTCTGACCATAAGCAACGATTCCTATGCCAATTATATGTGGTTCGACTCCCTTACCGCAGGCAGCGACAATGAAAAGAAGTTTCTTTCGGGAAAGCCTGTGACCGAACAGGTGAGCGATTTTGAAGGCACATGGATAGATGTTCAGATGCCGATCTTTAACTCCGAGGGAGAATTCGTTGCTATCCATGAGGTCGGAGCCGACATGGCAAACCTAAAAAAGCAGACAGGCGAGATACTGCGGAGCACCATTACAAAAGCAATTTTGTGTCTGCCCTTCATTATCCTTTCGGTATGTGCCATAACCTTCTTTACGATCATGCATCTTAAAAAGACGGGTCAGATCGTTGAAAAGATCGCCTCGGGCGACCTGTCTGTAAGAATGAAGTACATCTCAAGAGACGAGCTTGGAGATATAAGCACAGGCGTAAACAAAATGGCAGAAAATTTAAGCACATCGTTTTCAAATATAGCAAATCTCAAAGACTGCTACTTCAAATTCGTGCCCATTCAGTTCATGCACCTTCTCGGCAAGCAGAACATTACCGAAATCAAGCTGGGCGATGCAAAATGTCTGGATATGACCATTCTGTTCTTTGATATACGTTCATTCTCCCTTAATTCAGAAATGATGACCGCCGAAAATATCTTCCATCTTGTTAACGAGGTGGCAGGAAAGGCTGTGCCTATCATCACAATGCACAACGGCTTTGTCGACAAGTACATAGGCGATGCGGTAATGGCGCTGTTTACCAATGCGGACGACGCGGTTCGTGCGGGAATAGAGCTTTATCACGAGATCGTGCTTGACCCCGAGAACAGCGTAAAGATAGGCGACGACAGCATAAATATAGGTATAGGCGTTCATTCGGGTATGTCCATGGTGGGAATAATCGGAGAGGAGAACCGTCTTTCAAGCACCGTGATATCCGAAAACGTGAATATGAGCTCCAGGCTTGAATCCCTGACAAAGCAGTACCGCACAGGTATGATAATCTCCAAGGACACCCTTGACCGCATGGACGAGCGCTCCATGCCGAATATGCGTTTTCTCGGCATGATACAGGTTGCAGGAGTGCATGAGGTAAAGGCACTTTTCGAAGTGCTCGATGCCCTTGACGACAAGAGACGTGACGCACGTCTTAAAACAAAGGAGGATTTTGAATCGGGAATAAGAAAATATCATCTTGGCAAGCCCGAGGAAGCACTTGTATGTCTTGAAAGGGTGCAGAAAGCCGATCCCGATGATATCGCAGTTGCCAAATACATCAGCGTTATCAGGGAGCAGATCGAAAACGGCTCTGCCGATACGAATGTTTTCAGATTCTCAAACAAGTAAATATCAGGGTTACAGAAGGTGCTTATCACAGATTGCAGGTATGGTAAGCCGCCGGTGCCCTAAAGCCCGATAAAAGGCGGAAAGGAAAAAAAATGAAGAAGGAAAAGAAGAAAAACAGCCAAACCCGAACTTCGGACATAGCAGAAAAAACGGAGGCTGCTCCCGATAAGATGGCTCCGGAAGCAAGCGGCCCTGCCGAAGCCGCACCCGAACAAGTCAAAGAAAAAAAGCACAGATCAGGCAAAAACACCATATTTGTATATTTTATCGTGATGTTCGCTCTTATCTGCCTGCTTATCTCGGTTTCGGACACGCTGGATTCATCGGCATTGAAGCCAAGCATTGAAATGTCATCAATGTCTCTGTGTTCATTAGGTACGGACGGCAACCGTTATGTGATCGCAGACGGCGGCATGAGCGTTATCGTTACCGATCCCGATATGAACTATCTGTTCAAGATCACAGGCGGTGTGGTCGAAGGAGGATTTTATTACGCTTACGGTGTGACCTCCGACGGACAATACATTTATATCCGCGACTATGTTGTTCCGGGAAGCGGAAACGGCTATGACGAAGGTGCCAGAATATCAAGATATTCTTATGACGGAGCCTTCATCGACTATATCTATGCAAATCCCGACGTGGACATATATTCCATGGAGGTCGCAGATTCAGGTCTTTACTTTGCACTCCTTGGCGATTATTCGGTCGGAATATGCAATATAAGCCCTGACGGCGTGATAATTTCCGAAAATTATATTGACACTCCCTTTGAATATATCGAGATCGCAGACATTTCAGCATACATTTCGGAGAACGATGAAAAGCTTTGCCTTGTTCTGCGTACAGGCGATGTTTATGAATATATAAACGGTGAACTGCAGCAGATATATGCCGCTTCGGAGGCTGAGACGGAAAAATATTTCAGCCTGCCCTATGAAGCAGAATACGACAGCACGGGAAGGCTTTACATAAACGACTACGGCTGCCGCAACATCTTCACTATTGAAAACGGAACGCCTATCGTTGCGATAAATTCCCAGGATTATTCCGTTGACAAGGATATGCAAAAGGATTTTTCCCTCCTGCCCCTCATTAACGGCATGGAGATATCCCCCGACGATCAGATGTCCTTTATCACAACGGAATATGTATACAACAGCAGTATCGGAGATTACGAATACAGCTACAACATTGTTATCCTCGACAAGGACGGAAATATGGTCTTTAACGACCTGTGTGCCGAAAAAACTCCTCTGTATAAGGCAAGAACATGGTGTGCGATGATATGCATTGCGGTTATTGCCGTAATGACCGTGATCGCTATCGTAAAATTTGCGTTCGTACTGAAAACCGCTGTTGTACAGAGCGGTCAGAAAATACAGCTTCTGATAATGCTGACAGCTTTTGCGGTTACTGCCTTTGTTTCAGCTGTGGTTTTCTCAAGCTATAATACACGTTATTTTAACGAGGTGCTGAACAAGATGTCAAATATCTGCCTGATTTTCACGCAGAATTTAAACATTGAGGACGTTGAAGCACTTGATTCACCTGCGTCCTATCTGAGCGACGAATATAACAATATCAGCGACACCATCGGAAATATCATTTACGATGATATAAATACAGACACAGGTATATACTGCGTTATGTACAAGGTCATTGACGGTATCGTATCAGAGGTTTATTCGGGCACAGACTACCACGGCGGTTTCTATCCTATGTCGGGAGGATATGAAAACTCAATAGAGCAGCATATCTATGAAACGGGAGAGCCTTACAGGTCCTATTCGTCCTCCAGCTCTGCGGGAAGCTATATGTTTGTGCTTTACCCCATCTTCAACAGCGACGGAGAAGTAATTGCTCTTCTTGAAACGGGAACCGACCTTTATGCCTTCTCTGTCCAGAATAATGATCTGATCCGTAATCTTGTTGTTTACGTATTTATTGCTATCATCACGGCTCTGCTTATCATAAATGAATTAGTGAACACAAATGAAGGCTTCCGCCTTAAAAGGAAATGTCTTCAGGAAAAGGTACGTCTCGACCCCACGCTGATACGTCCCGCAGTATTTCTGGTATTCTTTGCCGCAAATATTTCAACGGCATTTCTGCCCATTTACGGCACTCAGCTTTGGGATGAAAGCTTCCCAATGCCTATGGAGGTTGCTGCGGCTATCCCACTTTCGGCTGAAACCCTTTTTGCAGCAGTGACCGCCTTTGCGGCAGGCTTTATAGCTGACCGTGTTTCTCCGAAAATACTCTGCTGTGCGTCAACGCTGTTCTATTTCACAGGAAACGTCCTTTCTGCTTATGCAGGCAACCTGTATATGCTTACTGCGGCAGGCTGCATCACCGGTATCGCAGGCGGAGTCTTCTCCATAGCCGTAAATACCTACATAGCTTCCTTCACAAACGAGGATGTACGAAGCAAGGGCTTTGTAAGCTTCAATGCAGCATTCCTTGCAGGTGTAAATTGCGGTACGGTCATCGGTTCTGTCCTTGCAGAAAAATTCGGATACTCCGTTCCTTATCTTGTAGCAGCAATAATCCTTATTCCCGCTTTGTTATTTATCATCGGCAGTATGAGCAGCGAAAAGCAGATATCTTCCACAGAGAAGAGCGAAAAGTCCGTTATAAGCTTTTTCCGCTTCATATTCTCGCCAAGAATAATCAGTTTCTTCTTATTTATTGTGTTCCCATACGTTATCTGTGCGTCGTTCCTCAGCTATTTCTTCCCGATCTTCGGAGAAGACAGCGGACTTACCGAGTCTCACATTTCCTTTGCTTTCCTGGTAAGCGGAATAATCTCCATTTACGTAGGTCCTACGATCGCAGAGCTTGCTTCAAAGAAGCTGGGAGTCAAGAGATCTATGATATTGGCTTCTGTTATCTATGCCGCAGGACTGATATTCTTCATTATCAGCCCCACTATAATAGGCTGCTTTATCGTGATCGCAATGTTTGCATTTGCAGACGGAATAGGACTCACTACCCAGTCGGTCTACTATTCGGGACTTCCTGAAGTCGAAAGACTCGGAAGCGGCAAGGCTATGAGTATTGAAACCACCATTGAAAATATCTCGTCCACCTGCGGACCTATCATATTTGGCTTTGTGCTCATGCTTGGTCCCCAGACGGGAATGTCCATAATCGGCGGAACATTTGCAGCACTTCTTATCCTCTTTGTCATTACTGCCGCAGTTACCGAAAGAAAAAATGCAGGCAAAGCCGGCAAGGAGGAAGCTTGATGATAAACTTTGCCGAAAAAAGTGATATCCCACAGCTTAAAAAGCTGTGGAGCATCGCTTTCGGAGAGGGCGATCGTGAGTTTTCTGATTTTTATTTTGACAGATTTTTTGAAAGCAAGACCTGTCTTGTGAACAAGTCGGAAAATGAAATTTATTCTGCGGTATATCTTTTCAGAGGTTATCTGAAAAGTGCAGGAAGCTCAAAAGCAGCCCTGTTTATTTATGCGGCTGCGACCTTTCCTCAGTATGGCGGAAAAGGACATATGCGTGAGCTTATTCAGGGTCTGTTTGAGTATGGACGCAATAACGGCTATGAGGTCTGCTGTACCGTTTCTGCCCTGGACTGCATGGCACTTTACGAAAAATGCGGTATGAAGATATGCACATATCTTAATACCGCAGAGGTTGTGCCCTCTCATGAAAAGCCTTTGCATTACGGGATATGTCCGGAAACGGAATTCTTTAAAATGAGACGTGAGTTTACCTGCAAAATGGCAAGCTGTCTTGACTGGGACGACGCCTCTCTGAAATTCATGTACGAATACATAAACTTCTGCGGAGCCATGCTTGAAACAGTCATAGACGGCAGAAGCTATTATGCGGCCGTAACAGATGAGGGCGACAGTCTGATAATCCGCGAGACAAATGCTCCGGAAAAGTATTTTGGGCTTATTGCCGCAGCGGCGGCAGAGAGGCTTGGAATGAAAGATATATATGTCTACTCTGCCGAACCGTGCACTATGTACAAAAGCGAAAAAATGTACTATGGTCACGCTATCATGCTTGACGGCAGCGAACTGACGCCGTGCTACATAAATCTTATAGCTGAATGAAGCTCAGAAAGCTGTTGAACGCCCAACAAAAAAGCTCCGCATCACTCAGCGGAGCTAACTCGCTTAATTCAAAGCAATAAATATTCTTATATTCCAATATATTTCCCACCTTATATCTATATTTTTGATATAATACGGAAACCCAAATCATATAGAAATCTTTATGCACTATATTTAAGCATTATACTTTTATCAAGTAAAAACTGTGTACTCATTATGAATACACAGTTTGCAAAATGCCATATACCGTTTTTTCGATAATATGTATATGTATATTAATTCTTATATAAGCAGCGACCGCCGCTCCGATAAAATTTACTGTGTCCGACCCATACCTTATGAAATAAGCTGAATAGTAATTATCATTTTACTGTCAAGTCCCCTGTCATATCTTCCAGCTTGCCGCAAGCTCCCTGGATTCCACAAATCTGCGGTAGATGCCGTCCTGCTCCATAAGTTCCTCGTGTCTGCCCTGCTGTACTATCTTTCCGTGATCGAGTACAATTATCCTGTCCGCATTGCGGACAGTCTTGAGCCTGTGGGCTATCATAAAGATAGTCTTTTCCTTTGTAAGAGCGTCGATCGCCTCCATAAGTTGTTCCTTTTCATTTTCGGGGTCTACGTTTGCCTTTGCTTTGTCAAGGATTATCACGGCAGAATCCTTCATGATCGCTCTTGCAATGGATATCCTCTGCTTTTCACCGCCGGAAAGGCTTGAACCGCCTTCGCCGATAACGGTGTCATATCCGTCGGGAAGTGCCATGATGAAATCGTGACAGCAGGCCTTCTTTGCCGCTTCTATGACCTTTTCCATAGAAGCATTTTCCTGTCCGAAACGGATATTGTTTGCAATGGTGTCATGGAAAACATACACGTTCTGTGAACAAAAAATTAATTCGGCACTTTGATGTTTATTCAGAGTGCCGAATTATGTTTTGCTCGCCTTACTTTGGATTATTCCACATTTTTAAGTGCTTCGCTCTTTGAGACCTTCGATACCTTCATCATTTGTAGAAGCGCAACCACCGCATAGCATACCAGTCCCACCGAAGCCGTCACAAAATAGGTCATTGGACTCATAACATAGGGAATATATCCCGTCATCATAGTATAGAGATAACCTTTGAAAATGGCACGCATTGCAATGTCCATAAAGGGTATCGAAATGATAAGTCCGAACAGAACGGCAATAGTTGTTGACGCAATATAAAGACTGCCTATCTCGCCGTTTCTGAAACCCAGTATTTTTGTCATTGCAATGGACTGAAAATTCCGCTCGATGACCTGCTTGCAGAGCACATATACCACGATAACGAAGAATATTGCTCCGAACCATTTGAAGATGTCCATCATTCCGCCCATTGATACCGTAAGCTGGTCGGACAGCTTGGTGTAATCCGTGGCGGTGATGACACCCGCAACGTCCTCACTGTCAAGCTCCGTAAGCTCATCATTTGAGAAATAGCCCGTGAAATAGCCCTGCTTTTCTCCGAAGGTGCTGCTGTAGTCGCCGATGTTCATAAATATTGCCAGTGATGACTGATAATCGTATATTCCGCCAATTTCGATATCGTAGGAGCTGTCACGCTTGTATTTTTCATCAAGCCTGATACTGTCCCCCACATTCAGCCCGAATTTCTCGCTTATTCCCGTTGAGATAAGTGCCTTGCCCTCGGGGATATCTTTGTGAATGTAGCGGCTGTCCTTTTCGATTCCGTAGACTGTGATGCTGTCGGTAAGGAAGCCTTCCTTGGAGTAATCAAAGCTTGATGAAGCGTATTTTTCCGCCCCGATATCGGTCACTTCGTCCGCATCTTCCCAGTCGTACAGCACATACTGATACTCGCTTATCATATCACGGATAACTATTTCCTTGTACGAGTCCAGCATTCTCGGGAACATATCTCCGAAGCTGATGATGACCGCTCCAAAAAGAATACCCACTATCATTACGATATATCCGGGAAGATTTGTGAAAAATATACGCAGACTGAATCTTGTTTTAAAGGGTATTTTCGTGTTAAGGCGGATTGCCTTTTTATTTCTGTTCTTTTTAAGGTCGTGTCTGAGGAATTTCAAGGGACTTAGCTTCAGCTTGGAAATCAGCACCGTAAGATTTATCAGAAGCATAAGAACGATAGGCACCACAGTTGAAAGCAGGAACGCCGAGGGGTCCCATATCGTTTTATATGTTGTGAGAGAATAAGAATTACGATAGAGATCTACCATAAAATCCTTCATTACCGTATATCCGATAACATTTCCCACAACGGCAGCCGCAAGGGTGACTATTACGGGCAGTATCATATAATGACGTATCAGCTCGCCCTTGGTATATCCAGAAGCACGAAGAGTTCCGATGACGCCCGATTCGGAGACGATAGTGTTTGAAATAGTAACGGCAAAGATGAATGCAATAATTACTATCATCATATAGCACATTACCATTGTGCCTGCCTCGTCGCCGCCTATATCCTCAATGGAAAAGGTTATAGCCTGATTAAGATACCTCGGAACGTAATTATCCACAGCGATAATGTCCGTCTTGTCAATCTCGTCCTCAAAGGCTTCGTCCTCGGGCATTTCGTATTCCTCGCCGTTTATTTCGGCATCAACTGCGTCCTCGATGATACCGAAAAGGAAATCATCAAGAGGAACGGAAAGGTCTTCTCTCTTCGGCCTCTCCACCGAATTTATGTATTGATCCTTGAATTCTTCTTCGGAAGGAGATTCATACTCCTCGTTCCTGACTGCAGCAGCTACCGAATTTTCAATTATACCGAAAATGAAATCATCGGTCTCAACGGAAAGATCTTCCTTTGACGGCTTTTCCACCGAATCAATATACTCGTTTATAAAATCCTGCTCGGAAGGACCTGCATATTCTGTTCCCGTCAGCATTGCAGATACGCTGCTTTCTATTATTTCAAAGGTAAAATCATCTGCATCAATTGAAAGATCGCTCTTTGCAGGCTTTTCACCTGCTGCCATGTAAAGCGCCGCATATTCCTCTGTGCCCTTTGTGACATTCTGTGTTACCTCGGTGATCTTCTTTTCCAAAGAAGCTTTGTAAATTTCAGCGTATTCCTCTGCACCCTTTTCAATGGTGTCGGTTATGCTCTCGACTTTTTTCTCAAAGGAGCTTTTGTAAATATCCGCATACTCCTCCGATGCCTTTTCAAGCCTGTCGGTTATCTCATCGACCTGCTTCTGCACTATCGCTTCATCATAATCGGTAAGTTCATCTTCAAGGATATCAAGGAATTTATCGGAACGCTCCGCAGCTTCGATATCGTCTGCATACGGCTCGTTATACAGCCACGCATAATTATAGCTGATATTTCTGCTGTCCACCGAATCAAATCCGCTGTCGGTCATAACAGCGACGGAAAAATTGATTGAATCGAACATTGAGTCTGTGTTGTTCTCAAAAAGTGTGCTGTAATTTGGAAGAGCGATAAAGCCTGTTATTTCAAGACTTTTGCCGTTTAGAGTTATGATGTCGCCTATATTGATATCGTTGTTCTGAGCAAAAACTCTGTCTATGGCAATTTCATTATCACGTGATGGCAGCTCTCCGCTTAACAGGCAGGGCTTGTTAAGCTCATCGGACTGCTTATATACTCGGATAGTTGCACCTGTTTCCGAGGTGTCCTCGTCAAAATAAAAGCTGCCGTAAAGCTTCATTCCCATTTCGTTTTCAAAGGTCTCTTTCAGTTCATCGGGAAGAGCCTTGTCAAAGGTGATATGTCCGTCCTCGATATTATAAAGCTCAAAGCTTTCGTAGTATGCAGCTTTAAGGCTCTCATTTCCCACTCTCATTCCCGAGCAGGCAGCGATAAGCAGCACCATCATAATAAATATTGCTATGTATTTCGTTGCGTCCTTGGCAAGCTCTCGGGGCAGCCGCTTTGTAAGAGGATTTTTCATTCGATTACCCCCTTACCAGTCAAGCTCTTCGGCGGTCAGCTTCTTTTCGTTTTTTATTTCTTTTCTGACCATTCCGTCACGGAGCTTTACTACCTTGTCTGCCATGTCCTTTATAGCTTCATTATGCGTTACCATGATGATCGTGGTGTTGTATTTCTTGTTGACCGTTTCGATAAGCTTAAGAATCTCCTTTGAGGTGTTGTAGTCAAGTGCGCCTGTAGGCTCGTCGCAAAGAAGAATATCGGGATTTTTTACGATAGCTCTGCCGATAGAGCATCTCTGCTGCTGTCCGCCCGAAAGCTGGGAAGGCAGCTTGTGTCTGTGTTCATACAGACCGAGTGTTTTAAGTATATCGTCAACATCAAGAGGCTTGTCGCTTAAATATGCACCCGTTTCAACATTTTCCTTGATATTAAGATTAGGGATAAGATTGTACATCTGGAAGATGTATCCCAGATGCTTTCTTCTGTATTCGGTCAGCGCTCTTTCGTTCATATTTTCGGTTTTTTCGCCGTTTATGGAAATGTATCCCGAATCGGCGTCGTCAATGCCACCAATGATATTGAGAAGCGTTGATTTGCCGCTGCCCGAAGGACCCAGAAGAACGCAGAACTCGCCCTTTTCAATGCCCACGCTTATCCCCTTCAGCACATCGACCTTGCTTTCGCCGCTGCCGTAGCTCTTTTTAATATTGCTTATTTCAATAAACATTGCTTTACACCCTTTCATCCTCTATATCATAACATATGAGCAAATATTCACACATTATATTATACCCTGCATTTTCCCGATGTCAATATAGTGTTAAATCAGACAAACTTATTTCGTATGATTGACCATTGGGTTAGCGATAGGTAACCTAAGATTTGTATAATATTACTGCACACATTTGTATTATAAAAAAACTTTATCCCAATACAACATCAAGTATCATCATAACCGCAAAACCTATTGCAAAAGAAATGGTACCTATGTTTGAATGTTCTCCCTCCGACATTTCGGGGATAAGCTCCTCTACCACAACATATATCATAGCACCTGCTGCAAAGCTGAGGAAATAGGGCATTGCAGGAATTATAGATCCTGCGGCAAGTATTGTCAGGACTGCACCCAGAGGTTCAGCAGCACCCGAGATCACTCCGCAGACAAAGGCTTTTGTCTTTGTCATTCCCTCCGACCGCAGGGGCATTGAAATTATGGCTCCCTCGGGAAAATTCTGTATAGCGATGCCAACGGACAAAGCCAGCGCACCTGCAGCGGTTATGCTTGCACCGCCGTAGATAAGTCCTGCATAAACCGCTCCCACAGCCATTCCCTCGGGGATATTGTGAAGCGTTACCGCAAGCAGCAGCATTGTGTTTTTGGAAAGATGCACTTTTACTCCCTCCGCTTCACTGCTGTTCATATGTAAATGGGGAACGAGCCTGTCAAGTAGCAGCAGAAAAAATATTCCTGCCAGAAATCCCACCACCGCAGGTATAAAGGAAAGCTTTCCCATATGCTCCGACTGCTCTATTGCGGGAATAAGCAGGCTCCACACCGAAGCCGCCGTCATTACCCCTGCGGCAAAGCCTGTGAGGATACGCTGGACAGTACGGTTCAGACCGCTTTTCATAAAAAACACGCAGCAGGAACCGAGTGCAGTTCCGAGAAACGGTATAAGTAGTCCTTGGATAATTTCCCGATCTGCCAAAATGTATCACCTCTATGTTCAATTATATTGCAGTTATCTATTGCTAACTTAATTGATTATATCATGCATTTGGAGTAATGTCAAGAGTGAAAAACAATATTCAAAAAAATGTTATGCTTGACAAACTAAAAAGTCGTATGTTATTATATATTCGGTTAGCATACGCTAATCTCATGAGAATAAGTCAAGCAGACTCCTTTGGAGACATTTTTCAATGTTGTATCCGCCTTTAAGCAGGCAGCTGCTGCAGCACGCAATACCTGCGGCGGGCGGATATATCTGCGCTGACAAAACAACGAAAGGAACGAGATCTATGGAATACCTTGTAATTGAAAAAGTCATTGGCAGAGAAATTCTTGATTCGAGAGGAAACCCCACAGTCGAAGCCGAAGTCACTCTCGCAGACGGTACAGTTGGCAGAGGAACCGCACCCAGCGGAGCTTCCACAGGCGAGTTTGAAGCCCTTGAGCTTCGTGACGGCGATAAAGAACGCTATCTCGGAAAAGGAGTGCAGAAGGCTGTAAACAATATCAACACGATCATAAGCGAAACGATCTGCGGAATGGACGCTTCGGATATTTATGCCGTTGACAAGACAATGATCGAAGCCGACGGCACAAAGGACAAGTCAAAGCTTGGTGCAAATGCCATACTTGCGGTATCTATCGCCTGCGCAAGAGCAGCGGCGGCTTCTCTTGATATCCCTCTGTACAGATTCCTTGGCGGTATCTCGGGAAATCGTCTCCCCGTGCCGATGATGAATATCCTCAACGGCGGCGCTCATGCGACAAATACGGTAGATACACAGGAATTTATGATAATGCCTGTAGGTGCACCCTCATTTAAAGAGGCTCTCAGACAGTGTGCAGAGGTTTTCCATGCTCTTGCGAAAATTCTCAAGGATAAGGGACTCGCAACTTCTGTAGGCGACGAAGGCGGATTTGCTCCCAATTTATCAAGCGACGACGAAACTATCGAAACTATCCTTGAAGCCGTAAAAGCGGCAGGCTATGAGCCCGGCAAAGATTTTATGATAGCTATGGACGCAGCCTCCTCCGAGTGGAAGGACAAAGAGAAGGGCACAGGCTTCTACAAGCAGCCTAAATCAGGCAAGACCTTTACTTCCGATGAGCTTATCGACCATTGGGCTGCTCTGGTTGAAAAATATCCCATTATCTCCATTGAGGACGCTCTTGATGAAGAGGACTGGGAGGGCTGGAAGAAGCTCACCGAAAAGCTTGGCGGAAAGGTTCAGCTTGTAGGTGACGACCTCTTTGTTACAAACACCGAAAGGCTTTCAAAGGGTATTGCAAACGGCTGCGGAAACAGCATACTTATCAAGCTCAATCAGATAGGCTCCGTTTCCGAAACTCTTGAAGCCATCAAAATGGCACACAAGGCAGGCTACACTGCTATTGCTTCTCATCGCTCGGGTGAAACGGAGGACACCACTATCGCAGACCTTGCCGTTGCTCTGAACACCTGCCAGATAAAAACAGGCGCACCCAGCAGAAGTGAACGTGTCGCTAAATACAATCAGCTTCTCAGAATTGAGGAGCAGCTTGGCGCTGCCGCAGTTTATCCCGGCATGGCAGCATTTAATGTAATAAGATGACATCTTCTCTCCTAATTGTGATACGCTGTGCAGTAAATGCTCTTTGCAGCGTATCAATATGTTTTTCAGGATATAAAACAAAATTCTATTTTATCGGGGGAATGATCTGTGAAAAAGCTGACAGAATTAAAAAACGGTCAGAAAGCAAAAATATCAGCAATCAACGGTGACAGGCGTTATCTGTCAAGGATAACCTCCATAGGGCTCAGCATAGGCTGTCCTGTAGAAATGCTGCAGAATGATAAGTCCTGCCCCATACTTGTTTACGGCAGAGATACAATGATTGCTCTGAACAAGGACGAAAGCAGCAGAATTATGGTGGAGGACGTGAAATAATGGAACAGACAAGAACTATCGCCCTGCTTGGGCAGCCAAACTCGGGCAAATCAACGATTTTCAACACACTTACAGGGTCACATCAGCACGTAGGAAACTGGCCCGGAAAGACGGTCGAAAAGAAAGAGGGCACATTTTCTCATAACGGTGTGACCTACAATGTTGCAGACCTTCCCGGCTCTTACAGTCTTTCCGCCAATTCCGACGAGGAAATAGTTACCCGTGATTTTATTTCATCCGGAAAAGCAGAGCTTGTCTGCCTGCTTGCCGATTCATCGCAGCTTGAAAGAAGTATGTTTATGCTTGCGGATTACGCGGGAATAAACACGCCTGCGATGCTTGTTCTGACAATGACCGACGTGGCAGAGCAGAAAGGCATTACCGTAAACACGGAAAAGCTTTCCGAAAAGCTGGGAATTCCCGTAGTGGGGCTTGTAGCTCCCGACCGCAGAAACTATGGAGATTTTTTTACAGCTCTTGAACAAGCATTAAGAAAACCGCAGTACATAAACGCTTCGGCACTTTTTGAGCTTTACAATGAAAACGAGATATACAAGGAAGCAATATCTATTGTGCCGACAGGCGGTATAGGACAATATTCTGCACAGTGGCTCGGGGCTAAGCTTTCGGAAGGTGACAAAGCAGTTATTGAAATGCTGAATGGAAAAGCCGATAAATACAGGATTCAGAAGCTGTCCTCAAAAGCAGAACAGGGAAGCATATTTACAAGTGACTGCAAATTTGAATGGATAGACTATATTCTTGAAGGAGCTGTCACAAAAAGCAGATCGGCATCCGCAGCCCTGACAAAGTTTGACCGTGCAGCTATCAGCAGACGGTGGGGAAAGCCTATCGCAGTAGGGATCATCTTACTGGGACTTGTAGGCTCTATGGTAGTTGCCGCTCCCATAATGGGAATAGGTTCTGCAATAACCGCTCCCCTTTCCTCACTTATCATGTCGCTTTTATCGGGTGCTCCGGGGTGGGTGTCCGATCTTATATGCAGCACTCTTATCCTTTCCCTTGGCTGGGTAATATCAATGCTGGGATTTGTGTTCGGTATCAATCTTGTTTTCGGATATATTGAAGAAGTGGGATATATGGCTCGTATCTCCTATGCATTTGACAACACAATGAGCAAGCTGGGATTACAAGGTAAATCTATGATGCCTCTGCTTGTAGGCTTTGGCTGCACAATAGGCGGAGCAGCAGGAACAAGGGTAATTGATTCCTGGGGACAGAAAATACTCACCATAGCTATGGTGTGGGCAGTTCCCTGCGGTGCGACCTTTGCAGTGATCCCCACCCTTGCAAGTGCTTTTTTCGGCTGGGGCGGCATACTTGTTATGTTATTGCTTTTTGCAATAATGTTCGTAC
This sequence comes from Huintestinicola sp., assembly GCA_051882495.1. Classification (GTDB taxonomy): domain Bacteria; phylum Bacillota; class Clostridia; order Oscillospirales; family Ruminococcaceae; genus Huintestinicola. The sequence continues at coordinate 28,130 of JBJERX010000111.1, forward strand.
ATATCACCATAACCGCAAAAATTTTCGGAAGAAAGCTCAGCCCAAAGGAAGAACGCACGGGGCTTATCATGGAGCTTCCTCCCTATCATAAGCCTAAGTGGGGTGCGCTTTTCCGCCGTACTCTGAACAATGTATGGGAAGTTTTCAAAAAGGCGTTTTTCGTTGTATTTTCGGTTTCCGTAGTATTCTGGCTGCTGTCCTATTCTGCTGACGGAATAGCTGCAAACAGCATTTTGTACAAGGTCGGAGTTGCAATAGAACCTGTTACAAGATTTTTCGGAATGGGCTGGCAGGCGTTTTTAGCATTTGTATCATCAATGGTTTCAAAAGAAGCTGTTCTGGGCGTTCTCAGTGCTTTGTTCGCTGACAGCGGTACCATTTTTCAGTCGACGACGGGAGCTGCGGCGGCTGACACAAACATTGCGGAAATTCTTACAACAGTTATGTCCAAGGCGGAAGCTCTTGCTCTTATAGTTGCAGTCACATTCAATGTTCCTTGCCTTATGGCTGTAGCTTCAACATATCAGGAATCACATTCTCTTAAATGGACTGTCCGCATTGCAGCATATTTCGTTGCAACGTCGCTGCTGCTTTCCTGCATTACATATCACCTTGCCGTTTTATTTATGTGAGGCTCATATGAAAATATCATTGTTGGACTTACTTGACGATACGCAGATACGCTCAACCGCACAGCTTGCCGAAAGGCTGGGAACAACCGTTGAAATGACGGAAGCAAGGCTTGAACGATACGAACAGTTAGGCATCGTAAAGAAAACCGTTATGAGCGGCACAAACTGCGGAAACTGTCAAAAGTGCAAAGGCTGCAATCATCAGAGCTGCGATATCCCTGTTGTATTCTGGGAAAAGAAATAAAAGAATCCGAACGGAGTTTTTTATAAATTCCGTTCGGATTTTTTGTGTTGTATCAAACTTATCAATCCTGCATTTACCATATCATATAACCTGAAACAGCCATATGTATTTATCCATTATTGTATTCTCCCTTTTTCACGGAACATATAATCAAAAGACTTGCAAACCATATCAGCATACTTTCGCTCATAAGCCCGTTGGTAAAGCCTATTCTGAACGGACTGTCGGGCATAAGTGACTTTACGACCGATAATATCACATATATAATAAGCGGATTTGATACTGCCATTGCTCTCGGAAATCGGCTTTTTCCCGTAACCACGAGATAAAACCAGTATATATACGGCGGAAGCATTATTGCTTCGCTGATAAAAACTATCCACGAAAACTGATCGATAAGTGCCTCTGAAAAAGGCATTGAAGCTTCCGTATAACCATTATTATTAAGCCACGCAAAACCGAATAATATCATTACATAAAACAGGTGCAGACAAAGCCAGGGAGTAAGTCCGAATGCTGTCAGATAATGATAAGCTTTCCGATGCTTTTCTTCGGTAATAAATTTTCCTATGGAAAACAAGGCTATCCCGTACAGAATAATTGCCGGAAAAGCTATTGCCATGGAAAGAGCATTTCTCAAGGGTCCGATATGAGTTACTCCCTCCGTCAGCCAGTAAATACTGCCGCTGTGTGCCGTATCGCCGTACATCATAAGCCAATCTCCCCCGCCCATACACAGGCAGCCCAGCATTCCGCAGATAAGTGCGGCAGCTGCTTTTCGGGTACAAATATTTATATTTTCAATCTCGGTTATTTCTTTCAATCACAAGCACCTACTTTTTCTTATAAAAATGGAAATCACAACAACAGCCGCCCATTCCAAGGGTTTGTGTTCTTGTAAATCCAAGCTTTTTCAAACCGCCGTATGTAATATCATCCACCTCGCAGAAAGCTCTGCACAGCTCGGGACAGCCATTTTCCACGCAGGCATTGTTCCACAAACAATTCGTAATGGTAATATCATAATGATCATTGCCCACGCTTTGTGTGCTTTTCTGTAAATCTGTAGTTTTCATAATATTCAAGAAAACCCTGCTGTATATTTCATAAAATCCGGGGACGATCTCCATTTTTGAAGTGGAATCATGTTTTTGCCTGCCGACCACTTCTATCATATATTTTCTAATAATTTCATAAGCTCGATCTGCATATTCAGCATCGTTCTGCAATGCCTTGTACAGAGCTATCCTCGGTAAAACAGTATCCCGAAGAGTTTTCATCTGTGACTTGCTTTTGCCGCTTGTGCTGCTGACGCATCTTTGATAAAACTGCTTCTGGCTGTCCGCTATGCGTTCACCGCTTGTTTTTCCAAGCTCTTTTACCAGCCAGTTATGTATTTGTTTTTGCTGTTTCATTTTTCCTCCGTTTATCATTTAATTCTGAAATTTTTGAATTTTTTCTTATTTTACTATCATTTCCGCATTCATTTCTAAGATAGGAGATCACTTTTTCAAACATATCAAGAGGAATACCGTCGATACCTTTCGGAAGCCCCTCCGCTCCGAATAAGGAAACAGAAACCGCCGCAAATCCAAGCTGTGCAAAGTGCTCAGCAACATTTTTACCGGGCAAAATGCTCTTCTCACCGCCCATTATGACTATTACAGCCGTATCGGTCTTATTTTCCGGTTCTGCCATATGACCGACAAAGCCGTGAGCGGTCATTGAAAAATCCTTATATATCATCGTTTTTTATCCTTTCATAGCAGCATTATTTCGGGATTTTCCTTTCATCCTAAACACCGATAACCTGTCATTGAAATTATGTATCACAGGCATTGCAGCAAACAGAAAGCCTCTTATCATATATTTTTTTATGACATCGTTGAAGCTTATTTCCTATATAAGCTTCATATCGTCACATAACGGGATAAGCTCCTCTCCCGAATCAAGCAGCTTTACATTTTTGCCCATATCAAGCTCTTCCATTATCATCAGAACAACCTCCGATCTATATCATTATTATCAAACACTAAAAAAACAAGGCTCCGCACAATGGGGAATGTGCGGAGCCCGTGAAAAGGGGTGTGAATGCACAGATCCGATGCATTCGGTTTTATGGTATCGGATATTCGTCATACTCTGTACTTATAATACAGCCCGAACCCCAAGTTTGTCAAGCATAACATTATTCCCTGTTTTTCAGCACCTCCGCAGGAGTGATCTTTTTAAGCTTTGCGGTAAGCAGACCGTTCACCGCAAAGTATATCACCATGATGCCAATATAAATTGCAGCATACATATACCACGTAAAATGCAGATTCATTCCGCAGGCGGTATTGGATATCATATAGGGATAGATCGCATCCATAAACAGCTTTGCGGCAGGAATTGCAATAAGTGCACCGACAGCAATGACCGCAGTATTGCCATTGAGATACAGCTTCCTCACCTCATTTGTGCGGTAGCCGAATATCTTCACAAGAGAAATGCCGAAGGACGCTCTTTCTATCATCACATTCAGCATCAGATACATCACCACGCAGAAAATGATTATAGATACTACGGTCATCATTATCACCATAGGCATCATTAGGTCGGTAAAAACTGCCGAAGAACGTTCAATGTCGCTTCGTGACGTTACGGAATACAGCCGTCCCTCGTCGATGTCAAGGGCTGTATCGGAAAGGAGCATATTGTAGTAGTCGTCCTCCTGTCCGAAAAGCTCACGCATACTGTCAATGTCCATAAACACCGCAAGACCTGCGGAATAATCCGCAATTTCGGTTATTGTGAACGCATAGTCCATATCGGTTGCACTGTCGGTCAGTATCAGCTTATCGCCCTTTTTCAGACCGTATTTCTGCGCAGCAGATGTGCTTGCAGTTATCTTGCTTTTGCCCTTTTCGGGAGATACGCCATAATATTTCTCCTCATCATCAACGCCGATAACGCTTATATCAAGAGTGTAGTCATATGCCGTTTTGGACAGCGACTCCACATAGTAAGCTTCGGCATTGACCGGCGGTTTTTCCTCGGGATATTTCAGCACATACATATACTCGAATTTTGTGTCACGCACCGTATCGGCGTTTACATTTTTGCACAGCGTATAGCAGTTAATACCCAGCATAAATATCATAAGGGAAATTAACATTCCGAAAACAACGGTAAGTCCCGTTCTCGCCTCACGGAGCATCTGTCTGATCTGAAAACGGCGCAGGAAGCCCATTTTCTTCAAGTCAACGCCTGTGCGGAAATCCGTTTTCTGCTCGTTTTTGATAAGTGAAAGCACTGTCCGTGAAAGCCTTTTGTTGATCACAAGATAGTTTACTATTGCCGAGATAACGGGCGGCATTACCACAGCGTAAATTATGAGATACATGGGATATATAGGCTCCATCTGCGGCACGGAGAAATAATTGTAGGTGTCAGCCATCTGGGAAGTAATGCCGAATCGGCTGAATCCAAGGGCAGAACCCACAAGTCCGCCTGCAAAGCTTATTATGGTTGGCAGAGCGATATAATGACCGATAAGATCCTTCTTTTTTGCACCAAGAGCATACAATGCGCCGATAACACTTGATTCACGCTGTATCTGATGAATAACAAATACTGAAATAACGTAGGTGAACAGTACCATAATTATCACACCCGCAAAAAGACCAACGCTTCTGTTCATCTGCATATCCGCTGCGGCTGCCGCAATTCTGGGATTATCCGAACTTTCCACAAACTCTGTGAGATTGTCGATATCAACGGAGAAGAACTCGTCAAGCATATCGTCTGTTTCGGTTTTAAGCTTCTTGATGCCGTCGGATAATTCCGAAGCTCCCTCCGAAGCTTCGTGAACACCCTTTGTGTATTCCGATACTCCGTCCGAATAAGCTTTCAGTCCGTCAAGAGTTTCTTTAAGAGCAGACAGTTCGGGAGAAGTCGTGGCATCAATGTATTTATCAAGAATATCGCCGTAATTATCGGCAGTCAGAGCTTCGGTCACGCCCATTGCCAACAGTGACAAGTTAGCCTGTGCAAGATACTGTGATAATATTTCGTCCGCACCATCGGTAACATCGGAACTGTTTTCGTCAAGCTCGGAAATACCGTCGGAAAGCTCCTTTGAGCCGTCATATAACTCGTTTATACCCTCCTGTATGTCCTCTTTTCTGCCAAGGGTATCATCAAGCATTTCACGGAAATATTCGTCCTCAATTTCGGTATAGTCAAACTCAAAATCCTTGATGATATCCTTTATTTCATCGTGGGATATTTTTTCGTTCAGCAGATAGGCATAGCGGATATCCTCGGTTTTTCCAAGGTTTTTCATATTATCATAATCCTCGGACATAACAAATCCCACTCCGAAAAGCGAGCTGTCCACCGAAGTATCGGAGAAATTTTTTGTGGGACCGTCATAATCGGGAACTGTGCCTATACCCGTTACAACAAAACTTTTTTCGCCTATTTTCACCGTATCTCCCACAGATATTTCGTGCTCCTCGCAGTAACGCTTTTCGAGGAATATCTCCCCCGTTTTTGTTGGAATACTGCCATAGTCAGCGTCAATAAGATTGATTTTTTCACGCACCTTAAAAATTCTCAATACGGAATTATCGGGCATTTCCGCATCAAATGAAAACATTTTTTCAAGTGCAACTCCGCTGTCGGTTATCTCCTTTTCCTGAGCCGCAGTAAGCTGTGTGAAAACGGCAAACTGACCGTCCTCCACATGATTTTCTTCGCCTATTCTTGCAGTTCCCGTGATAATTGTTTCTGCAGCTCCAACTACTGCAATAATTATGTACATTCCCATAACGATCATCAGAAAAAGTGCAAAATACCGCAGAAAATTGGTTTTCAGATCACGGAATATCCGTTTGTTAAGCACTCTGTTCATTATAAGTCCTCCAGCTCTGCCGCAGGTGTGCGGACTTCATTTTCATAGTCCTTTTTGATAAGTCCGTCCTTGACGATTATGACCTTATGCACCATATTTTTTATGGCGTTGTTGTGTGTAACGATAAGCATTGTTGTGCCGTATTTTTTGTTTATTGCTTCAAGGAGAACAAGAATATCCCGTGATGTTTTTGAATCAAGTGCACCTGTCGGCTCGTCACAGAGAAGCAGCTTGGGATTTTTTATAAGTGCTCTTGCAATTGCACATCTCTGCTGCTGTCCGCCGGAAAGCTGTGAGGGAAATTTATTCTGATGCTCCGTAAGTCCCAGGGTTTCAAGCAGCTCGTCGATATTAAGCGGAGAATCGGAGATATACTCGCAGACCTGTGTATTCTCCCTGACCGTCAGATTGGGTACAAGGTTATAGAACTGAAAAATAAAGCCTAAATTATCACGTCGGTAATCGGAAAGTGCATTTGGTTTAAGTCCGAAAATTTCTTTTCCGTCCACCTTTACCGAACCCGAATCCATTGTGTCAAGACCGCCTATGCAGTTGAGCAGGGTAGATTTTCCGCTGCCGCTGGTCCCCTGTATAACGCACATCTGTCCCTTTTCAACGCTTGTGGTTATGCCCTTCAAGACCTGAATATAGCTTGAATCCTTGCCATAGCTTTTCTTTACGTCCTTAATTTCCAGATACATAATTTTTCCTCCCGTTAAAAGTTAGTTTAGCATAACATTGTTATGTATAGCTCATAAAATATTGCCGACATAAAGTTAGTTCGGCATAACATTGTTATGTATTGCTTACAAAGAAAACCGTTTATTCAAAAACGGCTTTCTGCCACCCGCCAAGTATAAAATTCATAATTCTCATCATATACTGAGCAGCGTTTTCTTCATCGACTTCATGTGTTATGAGGTGAATAAAAGAATCAACCATCATGTGAGTGAGCCAATGGAGCATATATCGGTTGACCTTTGTGCCGTAATGAGCGCCTATTTTCTCCGACATTGCAAGATAAAACTGCTCAATTGTATCAACCAGACTGTCAACGCAGTTTTCATATTTTGAGCCTTGCGACTTTGTCAGCAGCAGGATAAATGCGTCGTAATTACTGTAAACATGATGAACAAGACGCATAACAAATTCATCGTGATCTACAAGCTCGTGAGCATTTGCTCCGTCAATCGAGTGTTCCTGTGAGATTGCCTCAACATCGGCTGAAAAATGCCCATTCAGAATATCCGTAAGCTCTTTCAGCGGCGGCTCTGCGATCGCTCCGAACAGGTCTTCTTTATCCTTAAAAAAGAAATACAATGCACCCGTGGTAACTCCCGCATCGGCACATATCTTCCGCAAAGAAGCCTTCATATATCCCTTTTCGAGGAACTCCTTTTTGCCGCTTTCGAGCAGCAGCTCCCGTGTTTCCCTGTCAGCTTTCAATTTCTCACCGCCTTGATAACATTGTTACGTAACACTGTTATCATACCATACATGATATGATTTGTCAAGTATTTTTTGAAAAATTATTCGCAGTTTTTAACTCCGAATGAGAAATACAGAATATGGAACACCCAGACGCAGAAAAGGACTATCCTACCCATGGGAACTCTGCCCATCATAATAAATCCCACAGACATAAGCACCGTGACTGTTATCATAATTTTGACCTTTGTTTTCTTTGTCATTCCCCTGCCCTGCACAAAGCTTTCAAGATTGTTTTTGTAAAGCTTTGTGCTTCTGAACCAGTTATCCAGCTTTTCCGAGCTTCTCGCAAAGCAGAACGCCGCCAACATCAGAAACGGAAACGCTGGCAGCAGAGGAAGTGCCGCTCCCAGTGCCCCAAGTCCCAGTCCGATACAGCCAACGATAACATACAAGATTTTCTTGATCTTCATTCTAAACTCCTTTTTTCCTTACGAGTTCCAATAACGTGCCGCACCGCCATAATGGGGTGATAATATATCATTCTCGGACCCGAAAAGCGCATTACTGCACGAATTCTTTCACGCATTTCGGGCTTGTAGCAATGCACCTTGCAGTTTGCACAGAAGGTTTTTGTTTCCATAAATGGACATTTTTCGATTTTCATCGAAGCATATTCCGAAAGAGCCTTGCATTCAGCACAAAGCGTTTTGCTATGGTGATTTTTTCGGCAGTAAAGCCGTATCATTTCCGTGACCACACACTTTTCACGCTCACGCTTGTCCTGTATATTCATCAGCATTTCCTCCCGTTTTCAACGGAATATACCTTGTCCGCAATTCGCATTGTTGAGGCTCTGTGTGAAACAAGCAGGACAGCTTTTTTGTCTTTCTGCTCCGCTATGGACTTCAGTATAACCGCTTCGTTAAGTGCGTCAAGATTGCTTGTAGGCTCATCCAAAAGCATATAATCCGAATCGTGGAGAAATGCTCTCGCCGCTCCGATACGCTGCTTTTCACCGCCGGAGAGCATATCGCCAAGCTCCCCTGCTTGTGTTTCGTAACCCTTGGGCAGGGACATAATAAAATCGTGTACTGAAGCCTTTTTGCAGGCGGATTCTATTTCATCACGGGTGGCGTCAAGTTTAGCGATTTTCAGATTGTTTTCAATGGTGTCTTTGAAAATATGAGTGTCCTGCGTAACAAGGCTCTCGCTGTTTCTCAGAGAGCTTGTATTTATCCCGTTGATGTTTTTGCCGGATACGGAAATTATTCCCGAACCGGTTTCCCAAAACCGCATGAATAACTTTAAAAGCGTGGATTTTCCGCTGCCGCTTTTTCCTGTGATGCCGACGATACCGCATTTCGGAATATCAAGAGAAACGCCGTCAAGCACCTTTTCATTATCGTAGGAGAAGCTGACATTATCCGCATTTGCACCCTTGAATTTTATGTCTGCACCCTTAGTAATTTCGGGGACGGACGGCTCCTCTTCAAGTATGTCAAGAACTCTGTCGGCAGCCGCAAAGGTCTGCTGCAATCCGCCGCCAAGATTGGCAAGTGCGATAACGGGCCCAAAGGAGGAAAACATTGCAATTGTCGGGATAATAACTCCGTCAAAGCCGATGATATTCTTTTGATACAAAACAGCCGAAACCGCAAGAATTATTATAGGAAATACCGTTACCGATATTGTTGTGACATCCGAGCATATACCGTTATTCCGCTTTAAGATCCTGTCCTTTTCGGACAGCTTTTTTGTTCGTTCTTCCATTTCGGAAATGCGTTTTTTACCTGCTACGAATCGGATAATTTCCGAGATCCCGTAGAGCGTTTCAAGTACAAATCCGCTTAATTTCCCGTTTTCTCTGCGGAAATCCTCGGCGGCGCTTCCGCATATTTTTGAGATGATAACGGGAATTACTGCACCCACAAAAATGTATGCTGCGGCGGCAATTATCCCAAGTGAAAAATGATACTGTCCCATAAAAACAGCCATTACCACAGAGGTTATTATGCCTATTGCAATGGGTGAAATGGTGTGAGCGTAGAAAACCTCCAAAAGCTCAATATCCGAGGTTATAACGGAAATTAGGCTGCCCTTGTCCTTGCATTCCAGCTTTGCAGGACACAGCTCACGAAGCTTTCCGAACACCTTATCACGCAGTATGGCAAGGAGTCTGAATGCGATATAGTGATTTGAATACTGCTCCGCATAGTGGAGAACGCCCCTCAGAACGGCGATTATCCCAAGTATTATTAGGATATTTTTCAAGGAAAAAGCCGTTTCAAAGCCGAGGATATTTACCGCCGCATATCCACCGAGAATAGTGATAAATTCAGTGCAGAGAAAGCCTGCCACGCCCATCAGCACCGCAGGTATCATTATGTACATCAGCGGCTTAGCTATCGCTCCCAGAGAGAGCATGATTTTGATCTTAGACCGCTTCACATATACCTCCTATGGCTTCAAGTGCCGACTGCTTTTCCCAAAGCTTTGCATATACTCCGCCGTTAATCACAAGCTCGGAATGTGTTCCGCTTTCTGCGATATGTCCTTTTTCAAAGGCATATATCCTGTCCGCATTTACTGCATTAGCAAGGCGGTGTGTAATCATTATAACCGTTTTTTCTGCGGACATTTTACGAATTTCAGAGAGGATACACTCCTCGCTCTCAACGTCGATATTTGATGTGGCTTCATCGAAAATAAAGATATTGCTGTCGTGGAGAATACCTCTCGCAAGTGCAAGGCGCTGCCGCTGACCGCCGGACAGATTTGCTCCGCCTGCGTTTATTTCCGTATCAAGTCCATTTTCATCTTTGAAAAACTCCGCAAGACGCACTCTTTCAAGCACGCTCCAAAGCTTTTCATCGCCTACATTTTCGTCTGCCATAAGAAGAACTTCACGTACAGTCCCACAGAAAATATAGCTGCCGCAGCTTATTAGCGTCACGTTTTTCGTAAGGCTCTTTTCGGAAATATTACGAAGCTCGTTTCCGCCTATCTTCACGCTGCCTAAGTAGCCCTTGTTTTTGCCCGATAAAATGCCTGCCGCCGTGCTTTTTCCGCATCCGCTCTCACCAATAATGGCAGTAAAACTTCTTTCGGGGAAGTCCATTGAAATATTTTTCAGAATCTCACGGCTGTCGTCATAGGAAAAATTTACGTTGCTGAATGTTACACCGCCCGAAGCTGCTTCAAGCTTTCCGTCCTCATTTTCGGGCAGATCAAGGAGGTGAAATATCTTATCGCTTGCCGCCATACCGTTCATTGCAATATGAAAATATGAGCCAAGCTTTCTCATAGGCAGGAAAAATTCTGCCGATAAAAGCACGATAGAAACAAATCCGCAGAGTGTTATCTTCCCATTTGAAAATCCGAAGACTGCAAGGATAATTCCCGCCGCCGCTCCGCCGTATGCGAAAATATCCATTACAGTAACGGAGTTCAGCTGCATTGTCAGCACCTTCATTGTTATCCTGCGAAAGCGCTCCGATTCGGCGTTGATTTTGTCATGAATATGTCCGTCCGACTGATAGATTTTCAGCGTGGTAAGCCCCTGCAGGCTTTCAAGAAAGCTGTCACCCAGCTTTGCATACTGCACCCAATAATCCGCAAGTAGCCGCTTTGCTATCTTCTGCACACATACTATGGAAAAGGGTATCAGCGGCACGCATATCAGCAGAATAACAGCCGTTTTAAGGCTGAAAAAAGCCGTTACCGCAAAGAGAAAAACCGGTGCAAGCATTGCATAGAAAAACTGGGGAAGATATGCTCCGAAGTAGGTTTCAAGCTGATCTACGCCCTCTCCTGCAAGCTGAACGACCTCCGCTGTCGCCGTTTGTGAATTGTAGGAACAGCCAAGCCGCAGCAGCTTTTCCGTTATCTTTTTACGAAGCACAGGCTTCACCGCTCTTGACGATTCAAAGCCTGCTTTTTCCGCAAGCATTATGCACACCGCTCTTACAATAAGCGAAGCGGCAACAATTATTATCAGCTTAAGCAGACTTCCGTTTGCCGCATTTTTCTCGTACAGCTTCTGCAAAAAATCGGCAATGGAAATGACCGCAGCCGTGCTTGCCGCAAGTCCCATAAGCTGACAGACCACATTTGCTGCTATGTATTTTTTCGATTCGGGAACTGCTTTTATCAGCCTTGTTTTTATCATTTATCAAACTCCTTTTTCACAAAAAACCGGCAGTTATCGGCTGTCGGTTTTTGACTTTATTTCTCTGTAATAAGTTTCGTCATACTCTTGCCGCAAATAGCCATAGTAGAGGCATTGTGCAGAAATGCGGAGGTTCCCGGAGATATTATGCCGAATAAGCCGGACAGCAGCAGCGCAGAATTGAACAGCAGGATAAAACGGTAATTCTTATGTATCCGCTCCATTAACAGTTCACTCAGTTCACGAAGCCTTACAAGTTCCGCCAGACCGGTCCCACGAAGAGTGATGTCTGCCGCTTCCTTAGCAATGTCCGATGCGTCGCTGACTGCCACAGATACATTTGCCGCCGCCAATGCAGGAGCGTCGTTTATCCCATCGCCCACCATTATAACACGTCTGCCATTGGCTTTCAGCTTTTCTATCATTCCGTGCTTTTCCTCGGGCAAGACCTGTGCATAAAATTCGGTTATGCCAAGCCGTTCTGCAATTATTTCCGCAGCCTTTACACTATCTCCCGTAAGCATTATGATATTTTCAAAGCCGCATTTTTTCAGAGCTTCAATAACAGGCTTTGCTTCTTCTCTGGGTGGGTCGGAAATGCACAGCGCACCGCTCAGCTTATTTCCCACCGCAAGATAGATAACGGAGCAAGCTCCCGATCTCTCGTCAATTTCCGTCTGCTGTTCGGGAGTTATATCCACGCCCTCGTCCTCGCAGACAAAATGCCTGCTGCCGATTATTGCACGCTCTCCATTTAGAGTGGTTGCGATACCGTGAGCAACGACGTAATTTACCTCGGCGTGTTCCTCGGCGTGGTCAATACCCAGTTCCGCAGCACCCTTTACAATAGCCTTTGCTAAGCGAAACTTTGGGACGAGTGGAGCTGTCATTATCCAGCCATTCAAGCTGTGCTTCAAAATCGCAGGTTCCCGATAATGTAGCAACGATAGTTCCGCCCGAGTAGCAGCGGTCAAAAATATTTCCGTAGGTGCCCTGACCGTTGGTATAAGTCAGAACATATTTAAGTCCTTCCTCGGTAATGCTGCCCGAAACGGGAACGTCCGAGCCTGTAACAGTTCCGTCTGAGGAGATAGTTCCGAAAACAAGGGCATATTCTATTCCCTGATTGTTGGAAGTGTATCTGGGAAGAGGATTTTCAGCGGTTATAGTCCATTCGGAATTATCATCGGACACGGACAGCACCGCTGTGTCTGTAACATCGGTATAAACTCCGCTTATGCACTGATACAGGTGCAGCAAACTTCTGACCTCTGCCGCAGTCGGACGTGCTTGCGTAACAGCGGAATCCGACCATTTTAATGTTGCATTGAGTTCTGCGGCAAGGGTGTTGGTGAATGTTCCCGAACCGATGTCATATTCGCAGATATAGCCGTCCGCTTCTTCGGCAACGGAATAAGTCACCGTCTTTCCGCCCACAACATTCGGCAGACCGCTGTAGGAATATTTGTACAGGTTGCTTGCAGTCGGATTCGAGCATACCGCCTGAGGGACAGAGTCCAGCCCGAACAATTCAAGCTTGCTCTCATCTAAGGGAAGAGTTGCGCCTCCGTTAAGACTGTACATAAGAGTAAAACGGGGATCTCGTCCCGAAGAAGCGTTGTTGTCCACCCACTTTACCGTCCAGGAAACGGAGGTGTTATATCTTGCGTTGATTATCTCTATGAAATATTCGGAATTTTCCTCGGAGACAAACGGTATAGAATCTTTCATTCCTGTGTATGACATTTTCTCGCTTGATAAAGAATATGAGGAAAGCTTGTACCCGCTGCCGCTGTTTAGTTTTTCAATAGCGTAACACAAAACTCCCACAGGAACAGTAACCTCCACAGAAGCGGTTTCCGACTCTTCTGCTAACGTCAGCGTTTTATTAAGGGTCACAGAAACGTCGTCCACCTTGAGAATTATATTAACGGGAAAGCTCACCTTTGCATCAACGCCGCCCGGGACTTTTTTGGTTATTTTCAGCACGGTTGTAATAGCATTTAACGTCAGAACTGCCCTGCCGTCCGCAGATATACCGACACTTACCTCGGAATAATGCTCAGACTTCGGAATATAAAGCCTGTACGAGCTTACATCGACACCGTCAAGCTTCGAGGGAGCCTTGGTGACAGTGAAGGTTCCGCCGCCGTCATCTCCGTCCACAAACTGCATATAAATATTTCCGCTGAAATTAGTGGCCTGAAGGTCCAGCTTTTTCTCACTGCCATCCGCCATAACTGCGTAAAGCTCCATAACAGAGCTGTCAAAGTTGGCAGGACGGGTAACTTTGCTCCAGCTGTCATCCCCCGCATATTCAACGGTACCCATGAAGGAAACGTCATATATACTTTCATCCGCAGAGTTCTCGGACTCGCTCCCCTCAAACACGGATAACAGTTCCTCCCCCGCATTTTCCGTATCGTCCTCTGCTGTCTGAAAAACAACGGAAGTATTTTCCGTTTCCTCTTCGGCAGCAATATTTATCGGAAAACTGTTAAAGGTTGATATTGCCATTACAGCCGCAAGAAAGCCCGCAGCCTTACGTTTTATTGAAGAACTGAACATTTTGTTTTACACATCCTTAAAAGGTTTAAAGTATCCTTACAAAGAAATTTTTATACCAATATTAGTATATATATCCGGAAAAATCCCGATAATTATACATAATATATTATACATAGAGAATAGGTGCAAAAGAGTGCCATTTTTTATTGTTTTTCGATAACGCAGAATAATTAACACAGATTATTTATTATAAGAAATGGTTATTTGTATTAATAAAAAAACAGCACATCAATCGTAAATTTACCGGTTGATGTGCTTATTAAAGGAATCATTGATTATACTAATCCCCTTTTGTTCTGTAGATAAAGTTGGCAGGTAAAATTGCACCAATCAAGGAAAGCCACCGCAGGAATATGCGGATATTGCAAGATTTTCTGACGACGGTTTTCAGCTGCGGGGCAAGCAGATAATTCATTAGTTAATTGAGGGAGCAATATAATGTCAAGTAAAGAATGTATACGAATTTCCTTTGTTTGTTTTGCTGTCATATACGCCCTTGTCGGCAAGCTTATATATTGAATCGAAGGAAAAACCGTTTTTATACAGAACAGCACCAAGACTGACGCTGATTTTTTCCGTGATCGGTTCAATCTTTATCATTGATATCTCGTCAAAGAACATTGTTATGATCTCCGAAGCTGCTGCTTCAGAGTCAATGTCAAGAAAATATGCCGCAAATTCATCGCCGCCAAGACGCATGACAATATCAGTTTCACGCTTGATTTTCTGCAATGCCTTGGATATTCCGATAAGTACCTTATCTCCTGTATTGTGACCGTATTTGTCATTTATGTGTTTAAATTTATCAACGTCAAACAGACAGAATAATCCCTGCCTCTGCTTTTCAAGAAGTGAGGAGATAGTTTTTTCGCCGTAACCTCGGTTGTAAATTCCGGTCATCAGATCGGTCTGCGACAGATACAGAAGGTGGTTTTCCTTTTTCTTTTCCTCGTCAATACATTCAACAGCATACAGAACATATCGGAGCTTATCGGTATCACAGCCTGCCACTCTGATAAATCTTGCCCTGCACCAGCCGTTTATCTTCCCGTGAAAAACTGCGGAGATGACCTTCTGACCTCTCATTCGTTCCTGAAGAGTAGTTAGATCGGTAAATTCAAGAATAAGATTAATATGCTCATCTGCAGCAATTTTAGACATTACATTGCGGAGCTTTTCACGGCAGCCTGAAAAGCCCTCCGACCACATTTCTATGAATTCATTGGTTTTTATGGGAAACAATGTATCTTCTTCAAGGTCAAATATATGAAGCGATATATATACCTCCGACAATGCTGTAAGTGTAAATTCCCGAAGGTCCATATTGTTTATCATTTATAACACACCTCGCATTTTTGCTTTCCTGATAACATTATAACAGAAGAAAGGATGCAAAAAAGTGCCATTATATTATTTATAAGATAATAAATTGCAAAAATGTATTCCGGCATGAAAAGAACCGTAAATGATGGAATTGATGAAAAAAAAAGCTTGAAAATTGCAGAATACTGTGTTAAAATAGAAAAAATGTTTTCCGGAGATGAAAAAATGAAAAAGCTGTCAAATGTCACCATAATAAAAATAATAGCAATAATTGTAATGCTTGCCGCACTTTTTTCAGCAAGCGTGGGCAGCATACAGTCAAGCAAGGCTTTTCTGCTGCCGATAAAATTCCGGGGGGAGTACAGCCTTGACAACGGGAAAATGTGGGAAACGCTGCCTGATGCTCCCCATATTTCTGCAGCATACAGCAGTGTTATTCTGAAAGGCGTCTTCGGCGGAGAAGTTCCCGAGGGCAGATGCCTCAACTTTTTTCTGGACCACATCACAATGGAGATATACATAAACGGCGAGCAGTTCCTCTGGGACAGCGCAAACGAAATAGGTCTGACCGACTCCACCTGCGGCAGGAAATGGATAAACTGGGTAAGCCCCGGAATATCCGAAGATGACGTTGTGGAGATACGGCTTGCTAATCTCCACAGGTTCGGCAACAGCAATGCTTACAACGAGCTGCTGGAAAATATTTACGGCGGCACGGAGGATATATTCGACAGCTTTATGCTTAAAACGGGTCAGAAAAGCAGGATAATCGGTACTGCCGTAATGGTTGCGGCAATAATGCTTCTTGCAGGTGCACTGTTCTTTGGGCTTCTGCATATTGACGGCGGCGTGACTGTGGGAAATCTCGGTGCACTTGCCTTGTTTTTCGGAGGATATTTTATTCTGGATACCATTGATCTTCCTCTGTGGAGCTGGCATGATGCCTTCAATACATATGCCCTGCAGATATGTATCATGCTTGCGTCGACCTGTGCTTTAACGTGCATTGCGGAAAGCATAAGCTCAAAAGCAAGTAAAACTGCAAGACCGGCAGTCATTGCTTCGGGAGCAGTCAATTCGGTTCTTGCTCTGCTGTCCATTTTTGATGTTATGGTAATATATGATACGCAGTTTTTCTGGCTTATGGCACATATTTCATTATATGCGGTTATGCTTGGCTGCTGCATATACGAATGTGCAAGCGGAAGCGTGAAGAACCGTTTTGCCATAATTTCCGATATTTTGCTTATTGCTGCAGCCTTCGGGGATATAGTTTGCTTCTTCCTCGGTGCAGCTTATGCAGGAATATGCTCAAAGACGACTTTTCTTGTATTGTTCCTTATCCATCTTGTGCAGATGATCAGGGTAATTCCCATGAATTACAAGGCGGCAAGAGAGGCGGAGCAGCTTAAAGCCGAGCTTGCGGAAAACCGCATTTCCATAATGTTAAGCCAGATACAGCCCCATTTTCTGTATAATTCCCTGAACACCATATACGGACTTTGCGAAAAGGATCCTTCTACCGCAAAAAAGGCTGTGAACGATTTTGCAGACTATCTCCGGGGAAATATGGACTGCCTGTCAAGAAAGAATCCCGTACCCTTTGAAACGGAGCTGAAGCATCTGAGATCTTATATTTCCCTTGAAGAAATGCGATTCAGAAACAAGCTTGAAATCGTGTGGGATATAGAAACAAGCAGCTTTATGCTCCCCGCCCTGACGGTACAGCCCTTGGTTGAAAATGCCGTAAAGCACGGTATCTGCAAGGCGGATAAGGTCGGAACGATTAAGATATCTGCAAGAGAGCTTCCCGACTGCTTTGAAATAGAGGTCACCGACAACGGCGTGGGCTTTGATGTCAATAATATACCCGATGACGGCAGGAGCCATCTCGGTATAGAAAATGTCCGCAACAGATTATGGAAAATGTGCGGAGCGACCCTTGAAATATCAAGCGAGATCGGCAAGGGAACATCTGCGGTCATACATCTGCCCAAGAAAAATACGGAGGAAATAGTTTGAAAATCAAAGATTTAAAACTCCGAGTTTTGTTTATTCGGCAGTCACCTTGATTTGCTTCGCAAACCACAAAACTCTCAGAAAGGAATGGTCATAATTATGAGGATTATCGCTGTAGACGATGAGGAGATAGCTCTCCGGAATCTTGAAAGAGCCATAAAGGAAGCTATGCCCTCTGCGGAGGTCGCGGCTTTCGATAAAGGCAGAGCAGCCCTTGAATATGCTTCGGAAAATAAATGTCAGGCGGCGTTTCTCGATATAAGCTTAGGCGGCATGAACGGTATTGCTCTTGCAAAGGCACTAAAGCTCAAAGACCCCGAAATAAACATCATTTTTTCTACGGGATACAGTGAATACGCTCTCGAAGCGGTGGAAATGCACGCAAGCGGCTATATAATGAAGCCCATAACAGCGGAAAAGGTGCGATATGAGCTTGATGATCTCCGCTTTTCTGCGGTGCAGTACGGCGGCGAGCGTCTGCGGATACAATGCTTTGGCAGCTTTGACGCTTTTATCGGGGATAAGCCCGTTATTTTCAAATACAGCAAATCAAAGGAAATGCTTGCATATCTCGTTGACCGCAACGGTGCAATGTGCTCAAACAATGAGATAATATCGGTGCTTTGGGAGGACGAGGACGACCTGAAGGGCAAGCAGACCTATTTCAAAAGCATTCGCCGTGACCTGCTTGCGGTGCTTCGCAGCCTGAACTGCGGCGATGTTATCATTCAGCACAGAGGGGAGATAGGCATTGACAGGAACAAGGTCAACTGCGATTATTTTGACTGGCTCGATGGCAAGGCAGAGGGCATAAACGCTTACAGGGGCGAATATATGCAGCAGTATTCCTGGGGCGAGCTTACTCACGGAATGCTTGAATAAACGGGAGACATCCATTGATTTGAGCTTTTTTTATAAAAAGCAAAATACCTGCTTGTGGCACTTTTTTTGCTCCTTTTGTATGTTACAATATTATATTTTTATACCTTTGTCATCTTATAAGCCTGAAACTTATGATTCGATGTATGAATCGATTAGCCTTAAAAAGATTGAAGATATGGCTGTTTCAAGAGTAAATAATATGATTCCAGTTCTTGATAATACAGTTCACGAAATTAAATTTTCTTTAGGGAAGCACTGAATAAATCTGGTATGCATATTGCAAGCAAGAAATGATCTGGCTGTACTATATGAGCTATTGGAACAACCGAAGGATATGCTCGGCAAACGGAGGACTTCCGCCTGATGTTAAACGAAGAAGGTACTATGAATCGCTCGTTTCAGCCGCCTGATTTAGGCGGCGCCCGAAATGGAACAAATATCCATTTCGGAGAGCTGATTCCTCAGCTTTTTGGAATTTTGGGTAGAAAATGTGTCAAGGGATATTGACAATATCATTTTATCACTGTTCAATTTCACTTTATATTTTTCGGTATTATTGAGGAGAATATGGATATTTGTTTGGACAATGATGAACGTGTTGAGTGCGTAGCAGTGATGATAAACGTATAATAAAAATTCCTCCAACAGTAAAAAAACCATTGGAGGAATTTTTTTGCCCAAATGTTCAGTGCAAAAGCATCGTATTACCCAAACATCAGCTTCTTCAGATTCTCATCCTGAGAGAATCCCGATGCATTGTACAGAAAAAGCACCTGATCGTATTGGCTGACGTCAATAAGACTCTTGTATGAAAGCTGAATATATCGAAGATCAACCAGGGTTATTTCACTGTAGCTGCATGCAAGGAAGGGTGCGTAGCAATGTGCGTAGCTGTCCTTGAATACAAGGAGCTTTCCGCCGCTGCTTCCCGTGCGTATATTCACAACAGGCATGTTAGGGCCAAGAAAGGTTGCATACTTGTCCTTTACATCAAGATATTCACGGAAATACATGCTGTCGTAAACATCAGGCTCCTCGTCCATTCCCGATACTATCTCCACCTGCAGCATGTCATCACTCTCCGAAGGAAGCCAAAGGTCAATAGTATCAGTTTCAATGCCGTCATAAAGCACCTTGGAGTAAAACGTTCCCCTGAATTCGCTGCTTGCATGATCAATATCAAATGCCGATTCGGGGACAGGAGTATACCCCATTTTCTTTCCCGCTGCGGCATAGACAAGATATGCACCTCGTGTTGTCCAATGATGATCTGTCCGATAATAAATATACTGATTCTTGTTTGACATCATCTGCGAATAGGCATCCAGCGTGACTATGCTGTCATCCAGCTGTGAATACACATTCTCAATAAATGTTTTCTGGTCAAGATTAGGTGCATTTGCGGGAAGCTCATCGGAATATATCTCCGCTGATGTGGGAACTATCATCACAAAAACGGGAATATCATTTTCCTCCGCAAACCTGTTTATTCCGCTGATGCTCTTTCCGACTACTTCATCATCAGGCTCCTTAACCTTCTCCACAAGCCTGTTTTTCAGGATATAAATATCATTCTGTTCACGCTTGCCCGAAAGAAGCTCCAGCTCGGTTTTCAGTGTTATCCAACCGTCATGCCCCGCAAAATGATCGGTGATGTATTCCTCAATGCCATCCATAAATGCACCGGAAAATACCTTCTTTCCGCTCAACTTGGGAAATGAAGCAAGGTTTCTGTTTTCTGTTTCGGAAAACTCACGTTTCTCGGAGAAAGCCGTTACCCCCGCCAGAAGGAACAGCAAACCGAAAAAAGAAAGCACTGTTATAAGATTAACGGCTATGCTGAAGGTCTTTGACGGTCTTTGTCCCGACCCGCTGTTTTTTCTTTTCATCCGCCTTCCTCCTTAGAATCTGAAATACAGGAATGGATTATATGCCGCATTCATAAGATATGCAGTGCATATGAGCAGTCCAATAAGCTTGACCGGGATAGCGGCAATAGCCGAAGCTTTTTTGTAAGTTCTGCTGAACCTGTTGATGATAAGCTCTCCCACACCGCCTGAAATAAGGATGCAGAGTGTAAACATAACGCAGTTAGCTACAAGAACATATTTTGCGTAGCTGTCGATAATAATACCCGTTCCGCCAAACATAGCAGCAAAATAACTGCCTGCAAGAGTAAGACTGTCTGTATCAAAAAGCACCCATCCGAACACGACAAGGACAAAGGTGTATATCATGCTTACCGCCGAAGGAAGCTTATCAAGTATCTTTCCCCAACCAAGACGTTCAATGATTATCAGTACACCGAAATAAAGCCCCCACAGAACAAAATTCCAGCTTGCACCATGCCAAAGTCCTGTCAGTGCCCATACGATAAACAGATTGCGGTAAGTCCTGAACTTGCCCTTTCTGTTGCCCCCAAGCGGGATATAAACATATTCACGGAACCAACTGCCCAGAGTGATATGCCATCTTCTCCAGAATTCGCTGATACTTTTTGATACATAGGGATGATCGAAATTCTTCGGAAATTCAAATCCAAGCATTTTGCCAAGACCCATCGCCATATCGGAGTAGCCGGAAAAATCAAAATAGATCTGGAATGTGAATGCAAGAATACCCAGCCATGCAGTTGCCGCAGAGATCTCCGCATAATCCATAGCCTTGATCTCGCTCCACACCA
This sequence comes from Huintestinicola sp., assembly GCA_051882495.1. Taxonomy (GTDB): domain Bacteria; phylum Bacillota; class Clostridia; order Oscillospirales; family Ruminococcaceae; genus Huintestinicola. Next base: position 48,977 of record JBJERX010000111.1, read on the forward strand.
TACCGATATTGTTTGCAAGGAGCACCTTTTTAGCCAGTCCCTTTACAAACAGGCCTATGCCAATGCTTATTTTCTGGATATTGACAGTTCTCTTGTCAAGCTCATTTGCGACCTGCTCATATCTGACGATAGGACCCGCAACGATCTGAGGAAAAAGTGAAACATAGGAAGCGAAATTAAGAAAGCTTTTCTGCACCTTTATATTCCGCAGATACAGATCTATGGTGTATGACATGCTCTGGAATGTAAAGAAGGATATGCCGATAGGCAGATCAACCCGCTTCTCGGAAAGTCCGAAGGGATATATCCCGTTCAGAGCCTTATTCACCAGAAGCACCGGATTTTTTATGTTTGAGCCGAAAGCACCGTTTATGCTGTCGAAAATAAAATCGCTGTACTTGAACACTGCCAGCAGTCCCACGTTCATGCATATTGAAACTATCAGACAGATCTTCCGCTTCTTATTGTCATCGTCATACTTATCCATAAGCCTTCCCGCCGTGTAGTCAATAGCGGTAGACATAAGCATGATTATAACATAGAACGGCTCTCCCCATGCATAGAAGATCAGTCCCGTAATAAATATTATAATATTTCTGACCTTGTCGGGAGAAAAGAAATACACAAGCATTACAATAGGCAGAAAGTAATATAAAAATGTCAGCTGTGAAAAAACCATATTTTGGTACGTTATCCTCCTGTGTGGTATGATACTGATAATCATTTGTTCTATGGATAAAGACGGTGGATAGAATGCGTCCTGTCAAGGAAAACGACCGCAGCAATATGTCAAGTGATGCTTGACACTTGCAAGGGGAGTTTGACGCAGAGAGGACGTATTATAGCCGCCGTATGTTATCCATAGGTTAAACGGGTATCAGTATCAAATATCTTCCAGCGATAATGTTGCAATAGCATTAAGGCTTTCGTCTCCCCGCCTGCCTGCAAGATAATCATAATATGCCTGACAAGCGATCATAGCCCCGTTGTCGCCGCAGAGACTGAGAGGAGGAAGATATAATGTGAATCCCCGCTTTCTGCATTCAAGCTCTAACAGCTCACGGACGCCAGAATTAGCGGAAACGCCGCCCGCCATGGCAATAGTCCTGTAACCGTGTGCCTTTGCTGCAGCAATGGTCTTGCTCACCAGCATCTCTGCAGCAGTTTTCTGAAATGCAGCTGCCAGACTGTCTCCGTCAAGCTCCTCGCCCTTCTGAGCGGCATTGTGTGCAATGTTTATCACAGCAGTCTTTAAGCCGCTGAATGAAAAATCAAATTCACTTCCCGCAACTCTCGGCTTGGGCAGCTGATATTTGTCAGGGTCTCCTCTTTTAGCGGCAGCGTCAATGTGCACGCCTCCGGGATAAGGATATCCAAGCACACGGGCACACTTGTCAAAAGCCTCTCCCGCAGCGTCATCCCTTGTCCTGCCGATAACATGGAATTTAGTGTAATCCAGCACCTCAACAATATGAGAATGTCCCCCGCTTGCCACCAGACAAAGATAAGGAGGCTCCAGCTCTGGATGAGCTATGTAATTTGCAGCAATGTGTCCCGCAATGTGATGAACAGGTATCAGCGGTTTATCCAGTGCCATTGCAAGTCCCTTTGCAAAGCTTGTACCCACAAGGAGAGCACCGATAAGTCCCGGAGCATATGTGACCGCAAATGCGTCAATATCCTCAAGAGTGCATTCAGCGGCAGAAAGAGCCTCCCTCACAACTCCAAGTATGTTCTCGCAGTGCCGTCTGGATGCTATTTCAGGCACAACTCCGCCGAATTTCTTGTGCTCCTCTATCTGAGAGGATACTATATTTGAAAGAATTTTCCTGCCGTCCAGAGAAACGGCTGCAGCAGTTTCATCGCAGGATGATTCTATTGCAAGAATTCTCATTATTCTTCTTCCTTTCGCTGCTGTACATCCATTATCATGATAACAGCATTTTCACGTGGTGAGGAGTAAAAATTTCGGCGGGTCCCCTCTTCTCTGAACCCATAATTCAGATAGAACCGCCTTGCTCCCCCGTTTGATTCTCTAACATCAAGTGATACCGTCTTTGCAGACCGCTTCGCAGCTGTGCGGAAAAAGCCGTCAAGAAGTGCATTACCCACACCCCTGCGTCTCGCAGCGGATGACACCGCCGCCTTTTCTATATATCCGCCGTATTCATCGCAACTGCCTGCTATATATCCAAGCACCGAACCACGGTCATCATGACAGCAAAGAAATATTCCCAGAGGGTTTTCCAGCTCCCTCATAAGCCCGTCAGCTGTCCATGGGTCGGAAAAGGCTTCCTTTTCTATTTCAGCAATCTCGGGAATATCCCCGGAAACAGCCATTCCGATATCAGTTATCATTTTTATCCAAGTCCCTTTTTAGGTCGCATCTAAAAACCATAGTGCCTCATACTAATTCCAGATCGTTCTATAGACAAAGCCGACAAAATAGAAGAATCCAAGTCAAGAAAGACGACCGCAGGCAGGCTGCCGCCTGTCAAGGGAGTCTGACGCAGAATTGGATTATTATATCCGAGGATCTGTCTATAGGTTGGTATGAATTTAGTATCAGATGCTTGCAGATGAGGTGCTAAGGCTTTAGCCGGTGGTTTTTAGAGGTGACCTTTATTTGCTCCGCAAGAGCATACACATCGGATAATGAAGCAAGATGACCGCATTTCTCACGGTAAGAAGCAGCCCCCTGAACACCCTTCAGATAGAATGCACACTGTCTCCGTGCCTCTGCCATAGCCATCCGTTCACCCTTGAAGCTGACAGCAAGCTCCGCCTGCCTGCACATTGCATCAAGTCTGTCATAAATAGTTGGCTCGGGGAGCAGCTCACCTGTTTCAAGATAATGCTCCGTCCGTGAAAACACCCAGGGATTACCATAGCTTCCCCGACCTATCATAACAAGATCACAGCCGGTCTGCCTGTACATATCAAGTACAGTCTGAGGCGACACTGCATCGCCGTTTCCGATAACGGGAATACTTACCGCCTCCTTGACCCTGCGGATAATATCCCAGTCAGCCCTGCCATGATACATCTGAGTTTTTGTCCTGCCGTGCACCGTTACAGCAGAAGCACCTGCCTGCTCCATTGCCTTGGCAAATTCGGGTGCATTGATGCTCTCCTCGTCCCAGCCTGCACGCATCTTCACAGTTACAGGCACATCCGCTGCACTGACAACGGCTTTGGTGATGGCATAAGCACGGTCGATGTCCTTCATCAGAGCACTTCCGCTGCCGTTTCCCGCAATTTTCGGTACAGGACATCCCATGTTGATATCAATTATATCAGGCTTGAAGCCGCAGAGCATACGGGCAGCCTTGCCGCAGAATTCAGGCTCCTCACCGAAAAGCTGCAGGGCATAGGGATGTTCCCTGTCATCAACTGTGCAAAGCTCCTCCGTTTTTCGGTCGCTGTAGCAAAGTCCCTTGGCGGATATCATTTCCGACACCATGTAAGCCGCCCCCTGCTCCTTGCAGATGAGCCTGTAGGCTCTGTCCGCAACGGATGCCATGGGAGCAAGGGCAGCTGTACGCTTTATTTTCACATCACCGATATAAATATAGTTTTCCGAAAAAAAATGCATATTATTTATCCGTTCTCACATTTGCGAAATTTTTCTCACGGTATTCGAGAAAAAGCTTGCTTCCCAGATAAAGTCCTCCGAAGAATATCACGGGAGTGAGATTTATCTTCTCTCTCCGTGATGAAACATAAACCGCACGTGGACCGTCCTTCTCACCAATGGTGTACAGAGCAGCAGGGATGCCATTCTCAACAACTATCTTTGTGGGACGTGCATTGATGATACCCTTGAGGACAACCTCACTGAGCACAGCCATAGTGCAGGCTACAGCAGCACTTTTTCCGATAGACTGTACAAATTCTCTCAGTGCCTGTTCGTTTATAGTGTAATTGCTCATATAGAAATCCCTCTCTTTACTCTTTATTCAGAACCTGTCCACATAGGATATGTGTGCGGATTTTCAAGCATAATTTTGTTGCAGACAAGGCAAAAATGTGCAGGCGGGCTGACGCACGTCAAGCATTTTTAACGCAGTCTGCGGCATAATTTGCCGAAAAGACGTACGCATACGCCTTATGTGGACAGGTTCTCAATATCAAGCTGCAAATAATAATCGTCCATAACATAACCGTTACCGATATCAGACACACCTTCACCGATTATCTTAAATCCAAGTGCCTTGTAAACAGCGATAGAATTGTCGTTGTGCTTGTTCACGGTGAGCCATATACCATTCAGTCCGTTGTTTCTGCAGAAATCCTTGTGTATCTCCATTACCTTACGGGCATATCCCTTGCCTCTATGTTCCTTATAAAGATATATCTTTGAGAGGAACAGCCTGCCGTCATTTTCCTTCTTAGTCGCTGTATATCCAACTGCCTGTCCGTTCCTGGATATAATATAGTACATATACCCATCATTTGCGATATTATCCCTCATTGCATCAAAGGAGCAGAATTTCTCCACCATGTAGTCTATCTGTCCCTCACTGATGATACCGGGAAAGAATTCATGCCAGATTTGATCTGCCATTTCCGCTATTCTGCGAAGCTGATCCTCCGTTTCAGCATGAATAAGATTAATGCCATTCATTTTCCTTGACCTCATTTCCTTGAAAAAGCTTTTCAGCAGAGCGGAGCATTCTGCCTCCATAAAGCCTCCTGTGACACGGGGATGATGATTGTATCCCAATGAAAACAGATCAACCAGACTTCCGCAGGAGCCTGCCTTGCTGTCAAATGCACCGAAAACCACACGGTCTATCCGTGAATTGATTATTCCCCCCGCACACATAGGGCAGGGTTCCAGGGTAACATAAAGTGAGCATCCCGAAAGCCGCCATCCTCCAAGACACCTGCTTGCCTCGTCAAGAGCCTCAAGCTCCGCATGAGCAAGAGGACTGCGTAAGGATTCACGCCTGTTGTATCCCCGTCCCACTATCAGACCGTCCCTGTCCCTTACCACAACAGCACCCACAGGGACCTCCCCCATCTCCGCAGCCTTAGCAGCCAGACGGAGAGCTTCGTTCATATAAAGCTCATCCGCTGTCATACGAGCTTTGTGGTAAATACAGCCGAAGCGAATGTAACTGCAATGAGGATAATACAAAGGGGAGATTTCAGAAGATTCATCATTTTCTCCAGTCCGGTAAGATACATATCCGACATTGGCAGACTGATCCTGTCACTGTATCGTTTCATAAATCTGATAATGTAATATAAACCGACTATTATGCAGATAATGAGCAAGGATATGAACATGACATCCAAGCTCTCCTGAGGGATATCCATCATTTCCATATAGCTGCTCCAGAAGGTCAGGGTGCTCATAATAATATGCATGATAATTGCAGTAAGCACAGAGCCTGTGCGGAGCATAAAATAGCTGACAACAAGAGATGATGTAAAGATGGTCAGGAATGTGGTCACATCTCCGCTGATAGTAGCCGCAACAAGAGCTGAACCGAATATGGCATATCCGTCACCGAACTGCCTGAGCATCTGTACAATAACACCTCTGCACAGCAGCTCATTGATTATGGGAATGAGTATGGTATTCAGCAGGCAAGAGAGAAAAACTCCATTACCGGTCTGCGGTATCCATAGTCCTACATATGGCCTTACCCCGATATATCCCAGGACCCGGATATACCCGAGAGCCAGTATCAGAGTTACCGCATATGTTAATACCGCAGCCGGTATTGAAAGATTGAAAAGGGGTCTGTTATTTATCTTGAGTGGGGCAAGAACCTTGAGCGGCATCTTAAGCTTGATAAAGATAAAAGCAAATGCAACAAAATACGGAAGCAGCTGCAGAGCATAGGTCGAGATAACAGCAGGAACTCTTTCCCCTGCAAAAAAACCTCCGGAGCAGTATGTCACATCATATCCCAGGCGTTCACAGATATAGGGAAGTCCAATGACGAGTATCCCGCTCAGAAGTATGAACAGCATCACAGTCCAGCAGATAATGTTGTGCACCATGGAGATAGCACTGTCCTCTGCAGCCTTAGGATACTCACCGATGAATCCTTCACCGTCTCGGTATATGTATTCATCATTACTGTCATTAAAATAGAAGCCGTAATCCTTTTTGTGCTCAATACGCCATTTTCTGAAGCTCTCATTATATTCCTTGTCCTGCTGTTTCAGAGATGCGATCTTGTTTGCATCATAATTCTTTACAGCCATAGCAAGCCCACCCTTTCATAATGGCACGGGAGAAACGCTCCCGTTTTATTGAAAACAGCCGGATATGGCGATCCGGCTGAGTTTTTTTGCAGTATAATACTTTCTTACTTAGTGTTGGAAAGCTTCCAGCGGAATGTGGAGATACGCTGAGCCTTAGTGTTGTCATAGGAAATATTGCTGCATGCGATGCTGAGATCGTTGTAACGATACTCTGTCTTTGCAGCCTTGGAGCCGAAGAGTGAAGCAGCGGACTTGATAGCTTCAGAACCATAGTTACGCTGGATAACCGCACCGATCTTATGCTCCTCACGGAGAGTATCAACTATTTCCTTCGCAAGGATAGGCTTAGTGTCGCACACATTGTAAATTCCCTGATAGCTGATGCCGTCGGGACTTGTGAGGATACCTATGATAAAATCAACTATATTATAAAGGCAGGTGAATGTATATCCGTAATCGCCGTAGCCGTAAACGAAAGCACATCCATCCTTGGGATCATATACCTTAGCCTTGAGGTTCTCAACAAAATCCTTGGTGTACACAGGACAAACACGCATGATAACGCCCTTCGTGGTCTGTGTTTTCTTAAGAGCGGCTGCAAGAGCCTTTTCGGAATCCAGCTTCATCTTGCCGTATGAAGTAGAGGGCTTTTCAGCAGAAGCCTCACGGATAGGCTCCCTTGTTTTCTGAGGAGCATAGATGAGATGAGAGCTTAGCAGAAGTATATCCTTTACCCCTGCACCCTCAGCCGCCTTGAAAAGATACTTGTCACAGGCTGCGGACATTTTTTCCTCGGCAGAAGTAATGGTATCGGGAATATCATTATCAACGGTGCATGCAAGATGAACAAGAGCATCTATTTTGCTTCCCTCCAGAGTGGGAAGGATCTTATCCTTTTCAGCAATGCTGCACTGTATATAGCTGAAATTGGGCATATCGCCAAAAGGCGAAGGATCCTTATCTGTTCCTATTACGTTGTACCCTTTTTTCAGAAGAGCGTCAGTAACTGCTGTACCGATCATTCCGGCAGCACCGGTAACAAATATGGTTTTCATACCTATCATTCCTTTCGGGGCGAATTATCGTACTAAGCATGCAGCACATCACAAAGCAGGTACATGACTTTGTTCTGCATAACAGCACACACATTATTTCACTTTGTCATATACAATTATTATAACATATCCGCTGAAAAAATCAAGACTGTTTGCTCGAATTTACCGAATATTATACAAAATTTATAATTTATCCAAATTCTCTATTGTTTTTTTTATTATAATGTGATACGTTTAAGTAGAGCATTATTCCGAAAAGCAGTACACTGAACCGATAAAGCGTAACAAATAAACAACAAGGCGTGAAAATACGATGAACAGTTTTAAATATTCCGATACAAACAAACGATACCACACCCAGAGCTTTTATCTGAAGCATCGTTTCGGCTGCAAGGTGATGAAGGTCGCCCTGAACTGCGGATTTACCTGTCCCAACATAGATGGAACAAAGGGAACAGGCGGATGCACCTACTGCTCTGCAGGCAGCGGAGAATTTGCAGGAAGCCCCCTCCTCTCTGTTTCCGAACAGTTCGAGACCGTCAGAGCAATAATGAATAAAAAGTGGCACGATGGTCTGTATATCCCGTATTTCCAGGCAAATACCAACACCTACGGTCCCCTTGAAAAGATAAAAAGCATGGTGGAGGAAGCTCTTGGGCTTGAAAAGGTTGTGGGAATATCCATCTCCACCCGCCCCGACTGCATCTCCGACGAAGTGCTTGACTACCTTGCCGGTGTGTCGGAAAGAACATACCTGACAGTTGAGCTTGGTCTCCAGACCATCCATGACAGTACTGCCGAAAGGATAAACCGCTGTCATACCTACGAGGATTTCCTCCGATGCACGGAAAGGCTTCACAGCAGAAAAATAAATATCTGCGTCCATATAATAAACGGTCTCCCGGGTGAAACACATGAAATGATGCTTGAAACAGCACGAGCCGTTTCTCTGCTGCCTATCCACGGAGTAAAGCTGCATCTTCTCCACATACTAAAGGGCACTCCCATGGCAGCTCAGTATCTTTCGGGAGAATTCCCCCTGCTCACACGGGAGGAGTATGTAAATATCGTATGCGATCAGATAGAGCTGTTTCCTCCCGAGGTAATAATCGAGCGGGTAACGGGAGACGGCGGAAAGGATGTACTTATCGCACCGGAATGGAGCAGTGACAAGCTGAATGTAATGAACAGCATCGACAAGGAGCTTGCAGTCCGAGACAGCGTTCAAGGCTGCAGATACGGCAGATGATCTTCCTTATCATGCAGAAATTACCGAAAAATCTTGACATTTTACGTCATTATGGTATAATAGAAGCATATGCATCAATTCAGCGGCAACGGCTGATGTCTGATATAGTCTCACACATTGCCGACCGCTTCAGAAATGGAGTAATAATAACATGGAATGGACAGGTCTTAACGAACTTCGTGAAAAATACCTTTCTTTCTTTGAAAGCAAGAACCACACAAGAATGGCAAGTGCCAACCTTATCCCCCAGGGAGATAACAGCCTCCTGCTTATCAACAGCGGCATGGCTCCCCTGAAAAAATTCTTCCTGGGAACAGAAACTCCTCCCAACGTGAGAGTCACAACATGCCAGAAGTGCATCCGTACTCCCGATATCGAGCGAGTTGGAAAAACCGCACGTCACGGCACATACTTTGAAATGCTGGGCAACTTCTCCTTCGGCGATTATTTCAAGAAGGAGGCTATCGCATGGGCATGGGAGTTCCTCACAGGCACTCTTGCTATCCCCGCCGACAGACTCTGGATCACTATTTTTGAAAGTGATGATGAAGCAGAGCAGATCTGGATGAACGATATCGGCATCCCCAAGGAAAGAATAATCCGTCTGGGCAAGGCAGATAACTTCTGGGAGCACGGAAGCGGTCCCTGCGGCCCCTGCTCCGAGATCCACTTCGACAGAGGCGAGGAATACGGTCCTTTCGAGAGCTTTGAGCAGGCAAGCGAATGCGACAGAGTTATCGAGATCTGGAACCTGGTATTCAGCCAGTTCGACAGCGACGGCAACGGCAACTATGCCGAAATGAAAAACAAAAATATTGACACAGGTATGGGTCTTGAAAGACTTGCCTGTGCAATGCAGGGCGTTGACAATCTCTTTGAGGTGGATACCGTTCAGAACATCATGAAGCACATCTCTGCAATTGCCGGTGTGAATTATCATGACAACGAGAAGTCCGACGTTTCCCTCCGTGTTATCACCGATCACATCAGAAGCACAACCTTCATGGTAGGCGACGGAGTAACAGCATCCAACACAGGAAGAGGCTACGTTCTCCGCAGACTCCTCAGAAGAGCAGCCCGCCACGGCAGACTTCTGGGCATCAAGGAGCCTTTCCTCTATAAAGTAGTTGATACAGTTATCGACGAAAACAAGTGTGCATATCCCGAGCTGGATGAAAAGCGTGAATATATCAAAAAATTCATACTCAGCGAGGAAGAAGCATTTGCAAAAACAATTGACTCGGGTCTTGACATTCTCAGCAGAATGCTCAGCGAAGTAAAGAACGGCGTTCTGGGCGGTGCAGAGGTATTCAAGCTCTCAGACACATACGGCTTCCCTCTCGACCTTACCAAGGAAATTGCCGAGGAAAAGGGCATCTCCATCGACGAGGAGGGTTATCACGAGTGCTACAATGAAGCAAGAAAGCGTTCACGTGAGGACAGACTTGCCAAGGGCGGTTCATCCTGGGACGAGGACATTTTCTCCGCTCTTGCATTTGAAAAGACGGAGTTCACAGGATATACATCCCTCTCAGAAAGTGCCGAGGTTCTCGCAGTTTATAAGGACGGTGCAGAGGTAACAGAGCTTTCCGAGGGCGATGATGCAGTTATCATCCTCAACAAGACCCCCTTCTACGGCGAAAGCGGCGGACAGGTAGGCGATACAGGTATCATTACTATCGGTGAGAGCCGTTTCGCAGTAACAGATACCAAGAAGACTCCCAAGGGTCATTTTCTCCATTTCGGAACAGTTGAAATGGGCGGTATCGCAAAGGGTGATACAGTTACAGCCGAGGTTGACGCTGACAGACGTTACTCTATCATGAGAAACCACACTGCAGCACATCTTCTCCAGTCTGCACTGAGACAGGTTCTCGGTGACCATGTTCACCAGGCAGGTTCATATGTTGACGCTGATAGATGCCGTTTCGACTTCTCCCACTTTGAAGCAGTTACATCCGAGCAGCTTGCGGAGATCGAGGCTCTTGTAAATAAGGCTATCTTTGATTCCATTCCCGTTACAATGACAGAAATGCCTATCGAGGAAGCTAAGAAGATGGGTGCAATGGCACTCTTCGGAGAAAAGTACGGCAATGTTGTCCGTGTAGTTGAAGCAAAGGGTGTTTCCGTGGAATTCTGCGGCGGTACTCATATCGACAACACAGCACGTCTCGGACTTTTCAGGATCATCTCCGAAAACTCCGTAGCAGCAGGCGTAAGACGTATTGAAGCCGTAACAGGCAAGGGCATTCTGAAGCTTGTTGAAAAGTACAATACCCTCCTTAACGAATCCGCAGCAGCTCTGAAAATAGCAAAGGCTGAGGATGTTCCCGCCAAGTGTGCAGCAGTTGCAGCAGAAGTCAAGACCCTGGAAAAGGAAAAGGCAGAGCTTAACAGCAAGATCGCCGCTTCCCAGACAGGTGACATTCTCTCAAATGCAGTGTCGGTAGGCAGTGTAAAGGTTGCAACAGTAACAGTCAAGGATACTCCCGCCGATGTTCTCCGTTCAATGGGCGATGATATCAGAAGCGGCAATCCCGATATCGTTGCAGTATTCGCAAGCATAAACGGCAGCAGTGCCTCCCTCCTCTGCGTATGCGGCAAGGACGCAGTAGCAGCAGGTGCAAATGCAGGCAAGATCGTTAAGGATATCGCAGCTGTAACAGGCGGAAAGGGCGGCGGACGTCCCGACAGTGCAATGGCAGGTGCAGGAGATGTATCTCTCGTAGACAAGGCTCTCAGCTCTGCAGCCGATATCGTAAAAAACTACGTGAAATGATATAATAGAAAGGAATTACCATGGAAGATTGTCTTTTCTGTAAAATAATCAAGGGAGATATCCCCTCATCAAAGGTGTATGAAGACGAGCTTTGCTATGCATTCAAGGATATCGCCCCCACAGCACCCGTTCATATCCTGGTCATCCCCAAGGAGCATATTGCTTCCGCAGCTGAGATAACACCCGAAAATTCCGCAGTGGTCGCACACATTTTTGAAGTTATCGCAAAGCTTGCCAAGGAGCTTGATATGAAGGATGGATTCAGAGTCGTTTCCAACTGCGGAGACAGCGCAGGTCAGACCGTTAAGCACCTGCATTTCCACGTTCTTTCAGGCAGAGATTTCTCCTGGCCCGCAGGCTGATAATACCGGGCATCTGCAGCGTTATATGACCCTGCAATTCCGTTATTAAGGAGTGAAACCAATGGTGCGGAAAATGGCTTATGTCGGCTTTTCATATCTGGCAGGGCTGTTTTTCGCATCTTTTTTTGCACCCCCGATAGCTGCTGCCGCCGCTGCCGCACTTCTTGCGGGAGCGTCAGCGGCTGTTTGTTTCATCAGAAAGTACAGATCACGGGGACACATTGATACAGGCAGACTTATGCCTTTTACGGTCTGTGCATACGCATGTGCATTCGGTATATTGCTTTACTGCGGCTATGACCTTGTTATATACCGGAGCATACGTGCATACGACGGCGAAACAGTCTCCTGCACAGGTACCGTAATTGAAGCAGAGCCATTGAGTGACGGCAAATATATCTACACCCTCCGTGGGAAGCTTAACGGAGGAATAACTGCGGATTTCTGCGTCTATGCAGAGCCTTACGGCATTGTTAAGGGTGACCGCATGACAGTCAGCGGACGAATGTATATACCAAGAGGAAAAACCAACTTTGATGCGGAGGCATACTACCGCAGCAAAAACATCTTCCTTTTTATGAGTTCCCCAACAGTTGAGGATACATTCTGCACAAGCTTCAATATTTATCGTCTCACCTCATCCATACGTTCATCAATAGTGACAAGAATACGTGCCCTCCTCCCCTGCAATGAAGGAGAGCTGCTGATAGGTATGCTCTTCGGAAAAAGCTTCGGGCGTATTGATACCGGGACCGAAGCACTGCTGCAGCGAAGCGGCATCGGTCACATAACAGCAGTCTCGGGAATGCATCTTGCCATAGCTGCAGGCATCTTTATTCCCCTTTTCTCACTGCTGTTTCCCTCACCGAAGGCACGGTTTGCGGCAGCCGGAGCTATAGCAATATTCTTCGGAGTAATGACCGATTTTTCCCCCTCTATCATCCGCAGCGGGATAATGCTCCTGCTGATATATATGGGCGGCATATTGGGACGGCGAAGCGACAGTCTGAATTCCCTGGGCATCTCCGTGATAGCAGTAACTCTTTTCACCCCGTTTGCTGTCCGTGACAGTGGTTTTCTCCTCTCTCTTGCAGGTTCAATGGGCACAAGCGTACTTGCTCCCGCCCTATACAGAATAATCACAGAAAAAGCAGATCAGCCGGGCAATATTAACTCACACCGAAAAAGTCCACTGCTGTATTCCGCAATATCATCATGTTCAGCTGCTGCAGCGGTTTTTCCCGCCGCACTTCTGAGTTTCAATGAGATATCTGTAGCCGCACCAATAACAAATCTGCTGCTGTCTCCCCTGTATTCCGCAGCACTGGCACTTGCTGTCATTGGATCACTTCTTTACCCCGTAGGCTTTCTCTCAAAGGGACTTTTCCTAAGTGCAGGGATAATTTCAAAACCCGTGATATATTTCGGCACTCTCCTTGGATCTCCCCGCCTTGCAGCGATCCCCCTGGGCCTTGATGTAGTAAGACCCACCGCAGCGATTTGCGGCATATTCATTCTTGCGGCAGTATTGATCACACGTGACAGCAAATATTCCGTTCTGGCATTTTCTTTTGCTGCAGCGGTTTTTGCTGTTGTTGTAAGCGTCTGCAGGATCATCCCCGACAACGGACTGACCATAGCAATACTTACCGATTCCAAAGGCTGCTGTGCAGTCTTCACCGATGGAAATTCAGCCTGTGTGATAGATATGACACCGGAAAAAAGCTCTCCCCGAACAGCCGCAGATTACCTTTCCTCCCACGGGATAAGAAAAACCGACATGGTGCTGCTCACAGAAAAAGCAGGAAGCAAAGCCGGACTGTACAATGACCTCCTTCCCTCGCCCGCCGAATACATATCCCCGACGGAGGGAACAGGTTCACTGCTGAGCTGTAATGATGAGCTGACATATACATCTTCCAACTGCACTATGAACATCACATACTCAGGCAATGATATCCTCGTTGTCTGCGGACAAAATGGTGAATCCGTATCTCTCCTGTTTGCAGGCAATAATACAAACAGCCCCCGATGGGCTGAACAGTCAGATATGATAATATACAATGGCAGCGGCTCCGAAGCTTATCTCTCAGACAACAAGGTCATAGCTGTTACCAACGAAGGCTTCGGCGGCTCATTCCCGGCAGGAACAGAAATATCATACTGCTGCTCAGCAGAATACCGCATTTCAGGCGGAAAGCTTATAATGAAAGGATGACGCAAATGCCCCTTGTAACTTCAAAGGAGCTTGACAGAATAATTAAGTCGGGCGACCATTCTTCTGTTTATTACATCTACGGCACCGACCTATATTCGGTGGGACAATATAAAAAAGCACTGGTTTCAAGCATCGTAAAGCCCGGAGACGAGGCATACAATCTCCATGAGTTTCAGGGCAAGGACTTTGAGCTTGAAAAATTTGCAGATGTATGTGAAGCCTTCCCCATGTTTGCAGACAGGCTATGCGTGACTGTCTCCGACCTTGATCTGGAAAGCGAGAAGCTGAAGGACGACCGCATGAAGCTGCTCCTTGACACCGTAATGAATCTCCCGGAGACCACCACGGTAGTTTTCTTTACAGCAAACATAGATATCTGCGACGGAAAAAAATATCCCACTGCTAAAAATAAGCGTCTGGTCGATGCAGTATCCAAGGCAGGTATCGTCTGCGAGTTCAAAACTAAAACAAAGAATGATATCGTTAAGGAGATACGTTCCCTTGTATCCTCAGCAGGCTGTACAATAGATGATAAAGCTGCATCTGTTCTGTGTGACAGATGCCTTTCCGATCTGATGGTGATATCCTGCGAAATTGAAAAGCTCACAGCTTATGTCAGCGGCGGAAACATAACTGCGGAAACAGTTGCCATGCTCACTCCCGAATCGGACGACGCAAAGAGCTATTTCCTCGCCGACGCCATAGCCGCAGGCAATATGAGCCTCGCCATGGAGATATTCAACGAGCTTGTTGACATGAAGAACGACCCCGTTTACCTGCTTTACGTAATTACAGGCGGAATGAACGATCTATACCGTGCCCGTATTGCACTTGATAACGGCAAAAGTGCTTCAGAGGTCGCGGAGGATTTCCGCTACAGCAAATCCACAGCATTCCGTATAGAAAAATCCATGCGTTCCGTCAGGAATGTAAGCACAGAGCATCTCCGCAGCTGCATGGAGCTTCTCACAGAAACAGATATCCGCTTCAAAACAGGTGCGGGAAACGAATCAAAAACAGTGCTTCTCGAACAAGCCATCGTAAAAATGCTTACAAAATAACAGAGAGTGTGATCTGATGCTGGAAATTGACAAAGCCGTAATAGTCGAAGGAAAATACGATAAAATAAAGCTTTCCTCTATCATAAAAGGAGTAATAATCTGCACCGATGGCTTTCGTATCTTCAAGGATAAGGAAAAAATGCAGATAATCAGGCACTATGCCTCCACCAAAGGAATAATCATCCTTACCGACAGCGACAGTGCAGGCTTCAAAATACGGAGACATATAAAAGGAGCAGTGGGAAATATCCCCGAGGGAAATCTTATCAACGTGTATATCCCCGATATTTTCGGTAAGGAACGCCGAAAAAAACAGCCCTCCAAGGAGGGGAAGCTTGGGGTCGAGGGTGTAAGTGCAGAAGTGATAAAAGAAGCATTTGACCGTGCCGGAGTAACCTCCTCCGAAAGACCGTGCACCGATGAACGCATAGATAAAATGCTCCTCTATGAGCTTGGATATTCGGGAATAAGCAATTCCTCAGACCGCAGAAAGCAGCTTCTGAGGCATCTGGGGCTCCCCGAACTGATGACCACGGGAGCACTTGCAGATATCCTTGATACAATGCTCACCCCGGATGAGCTGATAAGCATAACCTTGCAGCTTTTCCCCGAAACAGCAGCTCCACCCAATAACAATTGAAAAAACTTCGCAAAACACCCATGCGTTTTGCGAAGTTTTTTATAGTTATTATTTTTCAGCGTAATTAAAAGCCAGCTTTTCAAAATCGTTGATATTGATAGGACGTGAATAATAATATCCCTGTGCAATGTTGCATCCGCAGTCGTAAAGGAATTCAGCCTGTTCCTTTGTTTCAACTCCCTCTGCAACAAGTCCCAGTCCGATGTCCTTCGACATGGAAATAGTATGTGCTATGATCTTCTTTCCCCTGTCGGAAAGCATGAATTCACCGAAAAATTCCCTGTCTATCTTGACCACATCAAATGATGTTGTCCTCAGCATGTTCAAGGAAGAATATCCCGAACCGAAATCATCCATCAGCAGCTTGTAGCCTCTTTCCTTAAGCTTCATTATCATAGTGCTGCTGTTCTCATTCTCAACTGTCTCGGTGATCTCTGTCTCAATATAACACTTGTCGATCCCGTACTTCTCAATAAGCCTGTCAAGAATATTGATAAAATCATCATTGTCAAGATGCACCCTTGAAATATTTATAGAGATGGGCACAGGCATGATTCCGCTGTCTATCCAGCTTCGGATAGTCCTGCAAGCCTGTTCCCAGATGAACTGGTCCAGCTTGCGGATAAATCCGTTCTGCTCGAATATGGGAATAAAATCCATGGGGAAAATCATTCCCTTTTCAGGATTTACCCACCTTACAAGAGCCTCCGCACCCACAACAGTGCTCTTGTCAATGCTGTATTTCGGCTGAAGATACATTACAAACTCGCCGCTTTCAAGAGCATTGTACATGTTATCCTCAATGAACTTGCGGGTGAAAAGCTTGTCCTCCTGGTGATTCTTGTAATATCCCACCGATTCAAGTGCGTTGCCCTTCATGGACTGACGTGCCATAGCCGCACGATCACCGAATTTACGGGGTTCCAGAGTACGGTCATCAACGATGCATACACCGAATACAAGCTTGTATCTGATGCCGTTATAGCTGCTCAGACGCTCACGTATAGTGTTGATAAGCCTGTCAATATCGTCCTGCGTCCCGAACGCCGTAGCTATCATAAATACGTCCGCAGTCAGCCTCAGGTGCAGCTGATTCTCACCGCAGATGGTGTCCAGTCCGTTTTTAATGAAATCTATGATCTTATTGCCCGTATCTTCTCCGTACCGGGCATTAATAAGCTTGAATTTTTCAACATCAAGCTGAATGAATGCAATATTGGGAGCGTCACTTTTCAGCAGCTCCACAGCCTGATTGGTGAAAACATGAGGATGCTTGTCATTTGTAAATGAATCCAGGATAGTCTTTGTCAGCAGCTCGGATTTATTCATTTTCAGGATATGACCAACCACAAAAAGAGCCTTTCCATTATCATCATGCCTGATAACCACAGTAAAGCTGAGCCACTTGTACTCATCCCCCTCAGCGTCATCCAACTTTGCACGGAAATATACATTGTACCTGTCATCTGTAGGGATATTCGGTGCATTAAGAAGATCTGTACAGAATGCACTGATAACAGGCTTGTCGACCGGGTGAATGTACTCACTGCAGGCAAGCTGTGCCAGAGGCTCGCTGCCCTGACTGATAAGCCTGCCCACACAGCCGGGACTTGATATCTCAAAGCTGCCGTCAGTGAAATCCGTAACAAAAACGCACATATCGCTGTTATCGTTTATGTATGAACACATAGCCTCATTTATGGAAATACTCATAACCTATTCCGCCTTTCACGGTGTTATTTTATCAGAGTATACCGGCTGACTTGGAACGATCATCACTCACAGCTGCTTCATGAAACGGTCAAAAGCAGCCATTCCCTCATCATTACGCTTATATACACCTGCGTCCTCAAGAACACGGGCAAATACCTTTCCGACCTCGTCCCTTATCACGTCATTAACATTATCCTCTGTAATATCTCTCCTTAAAGAGAATTCTGCCGCCCATTCGTAATGCTTGCCGAGAACCTCATCATCTCTTATGCTCTCAACGCCCTTTGTGACAAGTGCATCTGCAAGTCCTGCCATCTCATCCTTTAACCGTGCAGGAAGTACAGCAAGACCCATTACCTCAATAAGTCCGATGTTCTCCTTCTTGATGTGGTGCAGTTCAGCATGAGGATGATAGACCCCCAGCGGATGCTCCTCAGTTGTAATGTTATTTCTAAGCACAAGATCAAGCTCGTACATATCTCCGCATCTCCGTGCTATAGGAGTGATGGTATTATGAGGCTCACCATCAGTCTCAGCAAATATGAACGCAGCCTCATCGGTATATCCTCTCCAGCTTGTGAGAATGATATCCGCAAGCTCGGATATTCTGTGGGGATCGGCGGAGGAAAGTCTGATAACAGACATAGGCCACTTTACACGTCCTACTCTGATATCCTCGTAACCCTTGATAACGTATTCCTTCTCAACAGGAGCGGAAGCCATAGCAAAGGTGTAATTTCCTCCCTGGAAATGCTCATGGCTGAGTATGGAGCCGCCCACAATAGGCAGATCTGCATTTGAGCCGATGAAATAATGAGGAAACTGTCTTACAAAGTCAAAGAGCTTTGTAAACGCAGACCTGTCAATAACCATCGGAGTGTGCTGAGTATTGAACAGTATGCAGTGCTCGTTGTAATAAACATACGGAGAATACTGGAAGCCCCATGGCTGCCCGTTTATTTCCACGGGAATAATTCGGTGATTATATCTGGCAGGATGATTCACTCTGCCGGCATAACCAACATTCTCGGGACAAAGCAGGCATTTGGGATATCCGGACTGCTTCGCATTCTTTGCTGCCGCAATTGCCTTCGGGTCTTTTTCCGGCTTGGAAAGATTAATGGTTATGTCAAGCTCTCCGTACTCAGTCTGTGCCTTCCACTTGATATCCTTCGCAATGCGATAGCGTCTGATATAATCCGTATCACAGCTGAATCTGTAGTAATTGTCCGTAGCCTTTTCGGGAGACTCGGCATAGTCTTTTCTGAACCTTGCAATTACCTCAGAGGGACGGGGTGTGAGACAGCCCATAAGCTTAGTATCAAAAAGATCACGATATACAATGCTGTTCTCAATGATACCCTTTTCACAGGCAATATCCAGCAGCCCCTTAAGAATGTCCTCCAATCCCATCTCCATTGGAGCACAAGCCTCATATTCATCAATGCCCATAACGGAAAGAATGGAATTCACAGCATATATTCTGTCATCTTCTGTAATAAGTCCTGTACCTATGCCATACTGTACAAGAGAGGATATATATTTATTTATCATCATTATCATTTCCTTTACGAAATTAAAACATTTTATAAATTATACAATATTACTAATAATTTTTCAACATCAATTTATGAATATATAAATAATAAATAAAGTGCGGATGCTTATTGAGCAAACATTGGTCAGAATTTACGTTTGCTTTCTATTACCTTGCCGAAAATGCGTATCCTGCTCATATCCTCACCCTCGAATATTCTCGGTGGATAATAGGGATTCTCGCTTCTCAGCTCTATCCTGCCATTAGAAAAAAACACCTTTTTCACAACGCCGTCCTCACCGTCAATGAGAACAACAGCATATGTTCCGTTGTCAACCATATCCTGACAGCGGACAAGCACCAGATCGCCCTCCATGATAAGTGGAGACATTGAATCACCCTTTACCTGCAGGTAAACGTAATCCTCTCCCGAAATTATCAAGTCACGGGAAACAGGCTCGTAATACTCAATATGCTCCTCCGCATAGCATGCAAGACCCGCAGCAACACGGCCGATAACGGGAATTGGAACGGTATCGCTCATATCAACAGGAATAACGTTATCGGGATGCTTCACACACTCTGATGTCATATCATCGGAAATACCAAGTATCCATTGAGGACTGACCTTAAGAACTCCGGCAATAGCTTTAAGAACAGGTATCTTAGGGCGGGATATGGAAGCGGCCTCATACCTCTGAACTGTGGATGCCGCAACTCCCGCAGCATTTCCCACCTCGGCAAGAGTCATGCGAAGCTCATCACGGCGAAGCCTGATACGTTTTGCAGTGAGCTCAAGATCAATGCTGCCCATCATCATCATCCTTTCATTTATTCTCGCCCGATCAGAGTTTTTACAGCTTTATGTATTATACCACATTTCACCACAAATTGCAATATGCAATTTGTACGAATCTTTACACAAAAAATCTATAGCGTAACGCAATGGCTCTTATTTATGCTGCTTTTTCAGAAGAATAGTCTTTATAATGCCAAAGAAATAAGCAAATTCATCGGTGCGGAAAAACACAATAGCATACAGAATATTGGGAATAACTGCACAAACAGCCAGCTTGCCCATAAATCCGACGATGCCCCCTCCGAAGCATTCCGAAGCCAGACTGCACAGCAGGCAGGATGCCGCCGTGCATACAGCATACAGCAGATATCGTCCCCAGTATTTTCCCCATGACCTTCCAAGCACATGCCTGAAAACCACAAGAGGCTCCACCCAGAAGCAGGTTGTCAGGGTACTGATAACAGTGCCTGCAAAAATACCCGCTGCACCCATGTATCGTGCCAGCATGACCGATGCAATTATGTTTATTGCCGACTCCGCCAAGGGCTTATATTTGTCATAAACATAAGCTCCCGACGCCTCACGGTAAACCAGACCGGTCTTACGCATACCTGTCAGCCAGAAGGATAAAACTATCATTACAACAGTCATCCTGTCAAAAAGCAGATCATCTCCCAGCCACAGTGAAATAAACGGGTCGAACAGCACATACAGACAGCTTGTACAGAACCCATATATCCAGAAATTCAGGAAGAATATCCTGTAAAAGGAATCGGTAAGCTTGTCCGAGGTTCCCTCACAGGCATTGAGATTTCCCACGCTTGCGGAAAGGGAATTGAACACCTGCGTTATGATCGTGTTAAGTGCATTTGTAATGAAATAGTAGTTTGAATATATACCCACAGACGCCAGTCCCACAAGCTTTGACAGCAGAATGTTGTCGGTAGACATAACAACAACGCCCCCAAGCTTGTGGAACATCATTGCACCGATATTATCCTTGATGCTGTCTGTAGTCTCCTTGTCGGGCAGCGGAGCATTTTTTTCACGGAGATAGGGGTACATTCTGTCTGCCTTGACCGAAACGGCAATATTCTCCGCCCAAGTAAACACCACCTGCATGACCAGGAACAGCAGATAGCTCCCCGTAGTAAGCAGAACAATGATCTGCACTGCATTCAGCAGGAAAAAAAATCCGTATCGGTATATGGTAGCAATGTACCGTTTCTGATCGCAGATTATCAGCGAACGCTTGTAAGCATAAAAATACGATATCCCCGTATTGGCGGCAAACAAAAGATACACAGCCGTAAGGTGTGGTATCTCGGGCACCCTGTCCATGAAGAAGGTATAAAAAGGCGTAAGTGCAAGAGCAAGAAGCAGAACCGTGCATCCGATGATCCGGTAAGCCTTTTTGTAAAGTGCCATCAGACTTTTTATCATAGGGATGTCGTTATCGGCAAGAGGCTTGTAAAGTGCATAGACCATAGCCGTACCCACACCCAGCTCAGCCAATGAAAGCACGGTAAGAATATTGGTGAATAATCCGCTGACACCAAGATATTCCTCATCCAGACAGCTCAAAAACACCTTTCTTGAGAAAAATGTGATAATTATTCCCGCTGCCTGACCCACAAGAGCCGTAACAAGATTTTTAAGGGAGGATTCAGTTCGGGTCATTGCACCATCTCCCCGGCTTTCTCTTTATCCGTACCCACAATATAGGGCATATTGTATGCAAAAATGATAACTCCGTACATAAAATACTTGCTCTCATAATAATCCACCATAGAAATAATAAAAAAGATGAACAGGCAAAATGCAGTAAGATCGTTTATCCTGCTATACCTGTGGTCCATCAGCTTTTTACCCACAAGACCAATAATAACAGAATAAAGCGTCAGACCAACGATACCGCTCTTATAAAGTATTTCCAGGATAATATTGTGAACATGACCGATACCCAATTTATCTATCAGAACATAGGTCTCCTCCTGACCGTAACCGATAAACGGAGACAGCTTGATATAAGCCATTGCCCTGTTCCAGAGCAATGTCCTGCCCGACAGAGTCATATTCTTATGGAAAACATTTTCAACTATAAATGGAAAATATACGTGCAGCCTGAATACCACGACCGAAAAAAACAGTATCAGTACAGCCAAAATATAGTTTCTGAAATTCAGAAAGGCTATATCCTTTTTATACAGTAAAAAAATGTAGAACCACATAAGGAATATTGCCGCCACTGCCGCTCCGGATCGAACATAGATAAATGCTCCGTCAACAAAGAGCCAGAAAACGACCGTGCCAAAGGTAAGCTTACCTTTTTTCTCAATGCAGTTTATCACAGAAAAAAACTGGGCTGCAAAAACAACGAAAAATGAGCCGTTATCGTGTCCGAGGAAGTAATAATTCTTATCACCAAGAATATCCATAAATTCCTTCTGATCCATACCGTTGGGATAATAAATATACATTGTAACAGCCATTATCAGGCACATAACTCCGCCGTAAATGCTCATTGCCTTTAAAAAGTCGTTTCTGTAATTCCTTATTCCCAATTCCACAATTACAGCAAAAGCAATGTTAGACAGCATAACTACCATCTGCTGTCTCAGGTCTGCCGAATCGTTCAGTACAGTGGGGAACAGGATAGAAAGCTGATACAGAACAGTGGCAATGATAATGGGAGATACCCTTGATCTTTTAATATACATAAGGATGGCGGTCAATGAAGAAAAGATCTTCCACACATCCATCATGTTATCAAATAAAGAATTGAATACATATTCCGCAGGCTTAATAAAGGGTATTATCAAAAACAGACAGAGAAGCAGGCTTTTACTGATTTTCATAGTGCCGATCCCTCTGTGTTTTACTTTTCGCAGGAACAGCCGGTATATATATCCTCAAGCTGCCCTGCAGAATCAATAACATCATATCCGAAGCCTCGCTCCTCCGCTTCTCTGTTTGTACGTTTGCAGCCGTCAGCATATGCAGAGACATTGCCCACTTTTTTATCACAGATATTCATATGCCCACACCTCTTTTTACGATCGGATCATTCTTACTTGTCCCACATCTCACAGCACGATCTTTTGAATTCGGAAATAAGAAAAACAATGTAGCTTATAAACCAGAGCCTTCTTCTGAATCCGATATGAATTTTCATCGTTTTGCCGATGCATGACGGATCATAATTTTCTGCCGCATTCCTGAACCTGTCAGATGACGCAAATTTTTCCAGCACATCAAGCTTGCAGGATAATCCCGTTTTGTTATTACGTGAAAAAGTATGCCTGATAAGCATATAGAAGAATCTCAGATATACCGAATTGATATACCTGTCTGCATAATCGGGCAGATCGTACTTCTTCTTTACAGACATCATTGCCTCAAAAACTACCTCTGCGGCGGCTGCATAATCCCTTCTGAAGCTGTTTATTGCCGATCCGTTTCTCATAATATAATGATACTTGACCTCAGGCAGATATGAATAGCCTTCTGTTAAGCAGAAGCATTCAAATCTGAACAGTGTGTCCTCTAAAACCTTGATACTCTCGTTAAACCGTATCCTTCCCCTTATGAGATCAGCCCTAATTATCATCATACATACGCTTCCGTAATAATTAAAGCTGTACAGCGACCTGTAACAATTCATGTCATAAACAGCTTCATCCTTATCGGCAAGCGATGCTTTTCTTTCTGATTTGTTTTTATAAACTCTGTCGTAATCAAAAAAGCAAATATCCGTACCCGTTATAACTGCCTTATTCAAAGCACATTCCAGAGTATCGGATTCTATTATATCATCGGGATCCATAAAATAGATCCATTCCCCTTCTGAAGCCTCAAGACCTGCATTTCTCGCCGATGAAACCCCCCCGTTGCTTTTTTCAATGACTCTTATCCTGTCATCCTCCGCTGCAAGCTCCCTGCAGATGTCCCCGCATTTGTCTGTTGACCCATCATTTACAAGGATTATTTCAATATCTCTTTCAGTCTGAGACATTACGCTTCTCACGGATGCTTCCAAGTATTTTTCAACATTATAAACAGGGATAATTACCGAAAACAGAGGCATATTCTTCTCCTTAAACTACTTTTCAAATCCGGACTTTTCCGGAAGTATCTTCCGGAAGCAGTCTGCCAGCATTCCTGAGTAGAGCCTGAATTCTTCCTCGGATAATTCACAGTCATTGATACAGATAAGCTTTTTCTTCTGCTTTGAAATATATTCTCCTATACGTGAGAATTCGTCCTTTCCGTCTCTGTCGGGATAAAATGCCTGTCCGATACCGCAGCTTCTGGGAACAAAAGCATTAGCGGCAAGCTGCCATTCTCTGAAAACCCATTGATTCACATCGTATGCCGAACGAAATCTGTTCATACATGTCCTGTCAAGCATATCATACTCAGCATTCCAGACTTCCTCCATGGTGGATCTCTTTATTGAATTCGGAAAATGAGGCTGATAGAATCCAGGAAATCTTGGACAGAACATAAGAGGCACAGTCCGAAGAAGATACTTTCCGTATAGAGGGTTCAGCCACTTGAAGGGAGCTGCCTTAATGGTTTTTTTTATATCAAAATGCTCATTTATCAGTCCCGTATCATTTATTGCTATCATCTGAATAGGGAGGCTGGGTGCATAGCAATGAACATTCAGCACCGCACTGTCACATGGAAGACCGTTCCTGAAAAAATCCTGCTTCCTTACAGGGGCAGTAATAAACGTATCATCATTAAAAAACACAAAATTTTCAGTAAGCCCCTCTATCCTATGAAGATTCAATTCAATAGGATTTGCACTGAATGTGGGCAGATATTTTCCGGGAATATAGTCCTCATGACGAACTATATTCAGCTTTGGATGAGATGTATCAAGCCAATTTGGGATATGTCCCCATGTGACAAAATGTATCCTGCGTACCCATGGTGCAAATTTCTCAACGCCCCTGAACCAGTAAGGAAGCAGACCCCAATCACGATAACGTTCGGGACGGGAATCAGTATTTGTGGTGGGAACGTATTTTGCCTTTTCTGCCTGCCACTCCGGGTCTGAACCATCTACCCAGATAATAACAAAGTCTATTGCAGAATCCTCGATCATATTTTCAGTTACTCACTTTCATTCTGTTTTGGTCCGAAATACTCATAATATCCGTTGATAAACTCCTCATGCAGCTCCGAATCATTGGACCATGGCCCCGATATCATAACATTCCTGTACAGACAGTAATCTGCCGAAAACACATCCCTTGATGTGTCAAATGCAGTCAGAACTGCTGTGCGTATCTCCGCTCCCGCAAACCTTTCGGATATGTACCTCACGCATTGGCTGAGTGTGTTTCCCGTATCGCAGGCGTCGTCAATGAGCAGCACTCTGCGGATATCCTCCTCCCGCAGGTCATCGGGTGCGTTCAGGGGAGGATGTCCCCAGTATACATTCCGCTCACTGTTTTTTGCATGGCTTCCCGAACTTATCTCCCTGCTTCGGAGAAAAGCCTTTACGGAGGAGGGTATGACCCTGAGCAGAGGACGCAGCTTATTCTTAAAGCCGCCGCCCTTACGCTCCGCAAATATTTCATAAACGGGAACGCCGAAATACCTTCCCGCTTCAAGTCCCAGAGTATATGCACCCCGTGCCACGAAAACCACAGCATCGGGTGAAAAATCCTTTGAAACAGCTTCCGCAAGCTCATTTGCTGCTTTTGCCGAGCTTTCTGCGGACAACTCTAAAAATTCCATTTATATCTCCCTTAACGAGCATTTTAATAAGACGCACCGCCTTAGTAGTTCCATGAGCCAGAGGATGACAGGGTGACGTATGCATCTGTCCCGACCTGACTGCACAGATGAAACTCTCAGGTGAAGCGGTGTCATAATCTTCCGTTTCCATATAGTTCCGTCCAAGTTCAAAGAACGTATGGGCATCACTTCCGCAGACCATAACGGCAGAGGGCACCGTCCTGTGGGCTATCTCCTGCATTCTATAGTCATAATCCGCAGAAATGGCTCTGCCGTTGTGTATTTCTATAGCACTGACCTCCGCCGATATACGTTCAAGAGCGTCGGCTGAAATAACAGTTTTATTACGCTTTTCATCATAGGGGTGAGGTACATAGACGATACCGCCCTGTGCTTTTATGCGGCTGACAGTTTCCTCGGGAGTAAGTCCCGCCGGGATAGTCTCACTGAGAAAAAGTCCTATTATCTCTCCCTGGGAGGTGAATATCTCCTCGCCGCAGATAACGCTGACCCCCATGGGTGCAAGCCGCTCCTTACAGGCAAGAGCACCGCTGACTGTATTATGGTCGCAGACAGCTGCACACCCGATGCCCTTCACCCTGCATACAAGACCCAGCAAACGGCAGCAAAGCATGCTGTCATGTGAATATCTTGTATGGACATGCAGCTCGGTTTTCAACTCATTCACCCTCCGGACAAACCGTATCTGCTCATAAGAGCATAGTTACAGTAGTATAATCTTTATTATACTACAACAAGCAGGATTTGTCAACTTGTCGGAAATTATTTATCGTAATAACCAACGGATCTCCACTTTATCGGAGCAAAAAAAAGGGCTGCTGCATCAAAGCTGTGCAGCAGCCCTTTTTACGGTATCTGTTTATAATATGAATATGAGGATTTCACTTATCAGCTTCCCTCGCCGGAAAGAACTTCTGCAGGGTCTGTCCATGAACCGTTTTTCTTAAGGGCAAAATGAACATGAGGGTCCTCGGAGATCTCGCTGTCGGCTGTCTGTCCCACCGCTCCGATGACCGTGCCTGCACTTACCTGCTCACCCTCAGTAACATTTACCTCGGCTCCAAGATTGCTGTAGTATCCAACATATCCGCAGCCGTGATCTATAACGACGGTGATTCCCATAAGAGGGTCATTCTCTACGCTCTGCACGATTCCCTCGTACATCGACCTTACGCTCTCCCCCATCTCTCCGCTGATATCAATGCCATCATGGGTTTTCCATACGCCGAGAGTTTTTGACTTTACAAGCTCACCGCCGGAATACTCGTTGATGATAGTTCCGTCAAGAGGAATAACGCACGCTCCCGTTAGTCCGTATGACTCAACAGGCAGAGGTGCTTCTGCCCCGTTATCCGGCAGACCTCCCTCTGTCGGCTCTGCTGCAGGCTCGCTTCCGCCGAATGCATCATTTTCGAGGGTGATATCCTCCTTGCTGTCATATGCATCCTCAACGGGAACATCGTCCGCATTGGCATTTGCAGGAGAATCCTCATCCTGAATCACGGCGGATGAGTTCTTCTCTCCCGAAAGCTCCTGCTTAAGCTCCTCGGCTGACTTCGAGTATGAATACACCCCCAGTGCAGCTACTGCGGCAAGGCAGAAGCAGATAACTGCCGTAGCTCCCTTGCCCGAAAACTTTCCGATTTTAAGATACTTCTTGTCCATAAAAACATTCCTTTCATTTGCTTGCGGCATTCCTGCCGAAACATATTCATGTAATTGACTGTACCCTTTGGATTGGATATGCTACTAATAACCAAATAACCCATGGAAATTAGTATGAGTTCGTTCTCAGGAATATTTTTGACTGAAATTTACGCTTTATTCCTGCTGTGCATATTTTTTTCAGATAATTTCGGATAATTTTGTTCACGAAGGGTTTCTGCGTTGACTTTTTCTATAAACGGGTGTATAATTATGTCAAATCCATATTTCACGGAAAGGAGAGCGGTACTATGGATACCGAAAACTATGATCTTATTGCTGCTATATCGGATGCATTGCGTGCGGACGGTTCTGTGGATCCCGCTTTCCTGCAGATGTATCTTGACAGCATTCCGGACAGCAGTATGAGCTATAACATAGTCCGGCTTATCATAAAGCTCGCATACGAAATGCTTCCCGAGGATGAAAAGGATGCAGTTCACAAATGCCTTGCAAACAATGATATATGCATTCATGCCGCTATGGATGAAGCTATCCTGTGGGCATCGGAGAAAAAGGACTACAAGCACGGCGGAGATCTGTTCTCTGCGGTGATAGCTCTGCTGAATGAAAGATATGACCCTGATGAGGAGGGCAGCTTTCAGTCATTTGAACAGCCCCTTGAGCACTGCATATTCCTTGATGAATTCAACCCTGAAAAGCCTGTCCGCAACACAGATCTGAACGTGGCTGAGATATATCGTGCTTACGGCTACTGCCTGATAATGCAGGACAGACTTGATGAAGCGGAGTTCGTTCTTAATACTGCAGTGGAATGGAATCCTGTTTCCGTGGGCTGCCTTTTGGAGCTTGCGGAGCTATATCGTATGAAGGGAATGTACACTCAGTTCAGGGAGCAGACCGATAAGGCTATCTCCTATGCATTCACCGAGGAGGACATCGCCCGGTGCTACCGCAATTACGGACGATGGTACGCTGCCAATAACGATATTGATACAGCAGCTGCTATGTTCTATCTTTCCCTTGAATATGATGATAATATTCTTGCCAAGACAGAAATATCGGGGCTTGCGGAGAAATACGGCGGGATCCCTCCCTGTCCCTCCTGCGATGAGATAGAAGATATCCTCATTCGGGAAAAGCTTCAGATGGGTGCAGGAAACATAGTTCTGAACGCAGCCAGAAATCTTGGCATAAGAAGCATGGAACGGCATGAATATCCTCTGGCAGCATATGCATATGATATTCTTTATAGACTGTCACGTGATGAAAAGTACAATTGGATGATCAGAGAGATCACAGGACACATGAGTTAAGGAGCAAATATTATGAACAACCGAAAGAAAATGCTTTTCGTATATAATCAGCACGCAGGAAAGGGTCAGCTCATCAATTATCTTGCCGAGGTGCTTGACCGTTTCACCAAGGGCGGATATGACGTCACCGTCCGTCCCACTCAGGCAAAGGATGACGCATTTATGTCAGTCAGGGATCGTGCCGGTGATTTCGATGTAATCGCCTGCAGCGGCGGCGACGGCACCATGAACGAGGTGATCAAGGGTATCATGGACGGCGGCTATCATCTTCCCGTGGGATATATACCCGCAGGTACTATGAACGATTTCGCATCAAGCCTCGGCATATCCAAATTCATGCCGGACGCTGCCTCGACCATTGCGTCAGGCGAGCCTCATTTTGTAGATATCGGCGGATTCAATGAAAACTATTTCACATATGTTGCGGCATTCGGAGCGTTCACAAACGTCAGCTACGAAACAGACCAGCAGAAGAAAAACACCTTCGGTGCCCTCGCCTACATCGCAGAAGCATTCAAAACCATTGATAAAGACAAGCACTACGATGTTACCATAAAAACAAAGGATAAGACCGTAACGGGAAACTACATTTTCGGCATGGTTGCCAATTCCCTTTCCGTGGGCGGAATAAAGGGTCTGGCAGGCTATGACGTAAGCATGAATGACGGTATTTTTGAGGGGATTTTCATAAAGAACCCCGCTACCCTTATGGAATTCCAGCAGACGCTGAATGCACTTATCAGACGTGAGCTGGATTCACCCTATTTCGATTACATCAAATCATCGGAGTTTGAGTTTATCAGTGACACCCCCATTCCCTGGACGATCGACGGAGAATTTGGCGGCAGCTGCGAAAAAGTCAGCATCAGCGTGTATCACAAGGCACTGGAGATAATCCTTGACAAGACAGAGAATCCCATGCTTGATTATTAATGAAGAAAATACAGGAGACAGTATATGAATATTGAAGAATATAGCCGCTTAAAGACTGAGATCGAATATCATATGGATCTCTACTATAACCGTGACACCTCCGAGATATCCGATCATGATTACGATCAGCTTATGAGCAGACTGAAGGAAGCCGAAAAGGAACACCCCGAATGGGTCACTCCCGATTCTCCCTCACAGAGGGTTGGCGGAACGGCGGCTCAGGGTAACGGGAAGATAAGGCATAATGTACCTATGCTTTCCATAAATGATGTTTTTACTCTTGAAGATGTTTCGGAATGGGTGGAAAAGATCAAGGCTGTTCACCCTGATACGAAATTCTCCGTTGAGCATAAGGTAGACGGGGTAAGCATGAGCATAAGAATGAAGCCTGAGACTGATAAGGAAACAGGCAGATCTGTCCTTAAGCTTTACATGGCAGAAAGCCGAGGCACGGGACTTGAAGGAGATGACTGCCTGGCTAATGCCCTGATGATAGATGACATTAAGCAGACCTTAGACCTCTCATATGATTACCTGGAGCTGAGAGGCGAGGTCTACATGACCCGTGAGACATTTGAAAAGTATAACGACGCTCAGGAGGGTGCAGGAAAGAAGCTGGCAGCTAACCCCCGCAACCTTGCCGCAGGAACACTTCGGCTGCTTGATTCATCTATGCTTAAGGAACGAAAGCTGAATATGCTGGTGTTCAATGTTCAGGCAGGACCGGAGGAATTAAGGGAAAGCCACTGCAAGGGACTGGACATTCTCTCCGAAGCAGGAGTCAGATGTGTATATCATAAGCTCTGCTCTACAACAGAAGAGATACTTGAAACCATAAAGGAAATAGGAGACAGCCGTTCCGCTCTCCCCTACGATATAGATGGTGCCGTAATCAAGATAGATCAGGTAAAATACCGTGATGAATTTCCTGCAGGTTCATCCAAATACTCATCGGGACATATTGCCTACAAATATCCCCCCGAAACAAGAGTGGTTGTTATGGATGACATCATCGTTGACGTAGGACGTACAGGAAAACTCACCTATATCGGATGCATTTCCGACAAGGAAACGGGAAAACCTGCCCGTTTATGCGGCACAAGCGTATCAAGAGTAACTCTCCACAATCAGGACTACATCAACAGCATGAAAATAGGCATCGGCGGAAGCTACAAGCTTTTTAAAAGCGGAGAGATCATTCCCAAGCTTGACGGATGTGTTGATGAGCCGCCCTCCGTGTTTGTTTCCCCCGACAAATGTCCTGTCTGCGGCGAGCTTCTGGTACATGAGGATGATACGGCGGATTATTATTGCATCAATCCATCCTGCCGTGCTCAGCTTTCCCGGACCATTTCCTATTTTGCATCTGTCAGCTGCATGAAGATCGACGGACTGGGAGAAAAAATCGTTGACGCACTTATCGAAAATGGTTATCTTCACAGCTATGCGGATATCTACAAGCTGAAAAACTACAGAGATGAGCTTATAGAAAAGGGCATCATCGGCAAGGAAAAGAACACCGATAAGATACTTGCAGCAATTGAAAGATCAAAGGATAATGAAGCAGTCAGAGTGCTCACCGCTCTTGGCATTCAGAATGTTGGACTTTCCACCTCACGGGAGCTTCTGAAAAAATTCAGCAGTATAAATGAAATTGCCGAAGCTTCAGTTGAATCGCTTGTTGAGATAAATGATGTGGGTGAAACTATTGCACGATTCATCTATGATTTTTTCAGAAATCCGTGTAATAAGCAGATAATTAATGAGCTGGCAGACTGCGGTGTAAATATGAAAAATTCCAAAGATGCCGGAACCACCGAAAAACTGAAAGACATGACCATCGTTGTCACAGGAACCCTCCCCACTCTGGGACGGAAGGAGATAGAAGAGCTGATCGTAAAAAACGGCGGCAAATCATCTGGCAGCGTCAGCAAAAAGACAAGCTTTGTTGTTGCGGGAGAAGCAGCAGGCTCAAAGCTGACAAAGGCAAACGAGCTGAATATCAGAGTAATTACCGAAGAAGAATTTTTAAAGATGCTTTCATAACAATAAGAGCCCCCGATTCTGTGATGAATCGGGGGCTCTTAAACTATATAATCAAAACATATTATTTCTGATCTCCTTAGATGCGTATGCACCTTCAAGAGTCTGACCGGGAACATCGGGATGAAGTCCGTCACGGAGATACTTGCCCGGTCCTCCGATGACCTCAAACTTCTCACAGATTCCGCAGTTATGGAAGCAGTCAACTATCTGAGCGTTCATTGCTCCGGCTATCTTAAGCATATTATCATTGATAATCTTCTCGATCTTGGCATTGTGCTCAGGTGTGGCTGTCTGGATGGGAGTAAGCACGAATACTCTTGTCTTTGGGTATTCCTCCATGATCCTCTGTATGCACCAACGCATTGCTCCCGCCTCGGTGAAAAGGTCAATGTTCTCATTTCCTTCAAGCTCCTTGCCGGTAAGTGCCTTATCAGCGTCTCCAAGACAGTTGATATCATCATTTGTGCCCATAGCAAAGGCAAAAATATCGGGAACAGGTGCTGCACCGTTGGCAATATCTGTAATGAATTTCTGGATATGTACAACTGCACAGTTGTTAGCACGCTTCTGAAGTTCGTTAATATCCTCGGTAGGCTCCCAGCCTTCGCTGATGCCCGCAAAATCGGGGGCGTTATAATCCTGAGTAGTAACGCTTCCTGCAGCACAGGTGATCGTTCTCTTATACCATACTGCACTTCCAACACCAACGTTATAATGTGATGCAAGACCAAGATTGTTGAATACATGCCATGACCATTGCTGACCTGCTGTAATACTATCTCCGTCTACGCCGAAATTAAGCTTGGAAAAATCCATTTGTAAATACGTCCTTTCATTCTTCCTGATACTATAGATCCACCTTAACCTATAGTCCAATCATTATAAATATAGCATAAAAGGCAGTATATGTCAATAATTTTTGTGTAACATAAAAGTTAATAAACAGGCATCTTTCGGCAAATAAAAACAGGGACCGCCATTACAAGAGCAGTCCCTATATAACGTATTCAGTTGAAATTATCGTGGCGGACTCATTCCTTTCTGATTATTTATATGAAAGCTTCCGGTAAGAAAAGGTTACTGCTGTAAACACTCCTCACAAATCGGCTCATACGAGCGGTGTTTTATGTTAACCGAACTTACGTTCAGAAGAATTTGTCTGTAACAGACTCAGTTTTCCATCGGACTCACTCCGTAATTCAAATTTTAAAATGATAGATTATACGTGGTACATCGGTATCTCATCCTTTGCGTGAAATTTCAGACGTACAATTTTTCCATTGGACTCACTCCATTATACAGATTACTGTCATATTGGAATATCACTGCTTCATGGGTATCGTTCCTTTACTTCAGATTGGTCATGGATAAACCATAAGCTCCATTGGACTCACTCCTTAGATCAATATTCAAATATCCAAATCGGGGAAACTCCTCTTAAATTTGATCATTACAACCATTCCTTTCATTGAAGGATATCGGTATGCTGCACTTGAGCTAAGCAGCTAAGCAACTTTACCTGTGGGACTCACTCCTTTGAGTTGATGTTCAAATATTCAGATCAGGGAAACTCCTGTTAAATTTGATCATTACAACCATTCCTTTCATTGAAGGATATCGGTATGCTGCAC
>JBJERX010000111.1:82080-84881 GCA_051882495.1 Huintestinicola sp.
TTGAGCTAAGCAGCTAAGCAACTTTACCTGTGGGACTCACTCCTTTAAGTTGATGTTCAGATATTCAGATCAGGAAAGCTCCTGTTAAATTTGATCATATGCATCTTCCTTTCAGATCATGTAGTTCAGGAAGAAATTAACCTCTGCATTTCGGAATCAGATCCCTTCGGGTTATTGGCAGGCTGTCCATATTGCCACGCCGCCTGTGGGAAGAACATCACAGGACTGACGAGCGAGCCTTGCATTATCTTAACTGTCCGTGACCATTATGTCAAATAAATTCCGTGATTATTCCATCGGACTCACCCTTCAAACTTGATAAGCAGCCGTTTTAAACTTCGGAATATCTCAGCCTCATTTGGGTACAAAAAATCCGCAGAGGCAATTGATACATCTCATTCAATCACTTCATGCGGCTCGAAAATCTATTGCTTTTCTCAAAGCTTAGAAACAAATCTCTTTAAATCCCGGAGTGAGCATCTTTGTGCTTTCCTTTATACTCCGCTCTGATCTGCTTTTAAAGCAATGCTGCTGAAAGCGAGCCGTCATAAGATATTCCTGATGTGATCTGCTGTTCTGTAATTTCCATCGGACCCGCCGCCTTTCATTAAGATTTGATTCAGGACTTCGTATCTGCTTTTCGCTTTCCTCTGTCCTTGAATATAATATATCACATAATCTGTACAATGTCAATAGTTTTTAACATAAAATAGTGCATATCATTTGTACAGTATTTTTATTTATTTTTGATATTGACATTTTTTCAATAATGTTGTACAATTAAATAGTTGGCTGTTCACAGTCAAACTCATACTACTATACAGGAGGTACAGAGCAATGGCTGGTAATTTTGAAGACAGAGAAATGGCTGCCGACCTTTACACACTTGTTGATGAAGAGGGCGTTGAGCAGACATTTGAGCTTTATGACGAGTATGAAACAGAGGACGGAACACTTTATTATGCACTTGTTCCCTACTATGATGATCCTACCCAGATGGTAGAAGCTGATACCGAGCTTGTTATCCTCCGTTCAGAGGAAGATGAAAACGGCGAGGAAGTCCTTGCCTCCATCGACGATGATGATGAGTATGAGCGTATCGGTCAGATCTTCATGGACAGACTTACCGAAATGTTTGATGAATAATGTCAATACTATCGGTCAGCATTATATGATTTTTGTGTGATATAAACAACATACAGGCAAAAATATTGACATAACATACTATTGATTTTTGTTTGTCTCTGTGATATACTATCAATAACAAATAAAGCTTCTGCCTTGTCCGAGAAAGTGTGGTTTTATAATCCAACACATTTATTTAGGGATTCAGACTCCGACGGTGGATTGCAGACCTCCCGCCGCATTAGATGTGCGGAGCTACGGACGCAGGGAGCGTGAACCCGTTGGGCTGTTGCCCACCTGCCAAGTGCGGGTTTTATGTTCCACATGGCGGCAAGGCGGTTCTTTTATATAAGCTTATTTTCTGCTGCAGTTCTTACTGCGGCAGTTTTTTATTCTGCCTTTATTTTCCAGGGATTTTTATGTTTCCATGCGTTGACAAGGATAATAATATGATGTATAATTAGCTTATACTGTTTGAAAAAATTCACACCAGATAATAGATTTTATCGAAAAGGAGGATGCCGGCTTGTCTGTAAAATATGCAGGGACCATCGAAAAATCCGCTGCCGCCAAAAGACCTGTTTATATTGCGGTAAAGCGTGGCTTTGATATCTTAGCCTCGCTTATAGCATCCATACTCCTTATCCCGTTGTACATAATAATTTCTCTGCTTATCAAAGCCGAGGACGGAGGCAGCATTTTCTATTTCCATAAGCGGAAGGGGCTTGAGGGACGTGATATCCGGGTTTGCAAATTCCGCAGCATGAAGCCTGACGCAGACGGTCTGAGCGAGACTCTTACTCCCGATGAGCTGGAGGAATTTCTTAAGGAATACAAGCTGAAAAATGACCCAAGAGTAACAAAGATAGGACGGCTTCTCCGACGGACAAGTCTTGACGAGATCCCTCAGATCTTTTACAACATCCTGATAAAGGGTGATATGTCCATAGTTGGTCCCCGCCCCATTACCGACGATGAAACCGAGATCTACGGCAAAGACAAGGAAGCTTTTCTGTCTGCCAAACCCGGACTGACCGGATACTGGGCTGCCTATGCAGGCAAGGATGACGGATATGCCGAGGGTCGAAGACAGAAAATGGAGCTTTACTACGTTGAGAACCGAGGTATTCTGCTTGATCTGAAAATCATTTTCAGGACTGTCAGAACTGTGTTTGAGCGATTTCTCGATAAGTAAAACATTCCCACAATGAAGCGTTACCTTTCCATGGTGATAGGTAACGCTTTTATTTTTCCCGAGAATAATGCATCAAAATCTGCATCTCGTGCGTTTTATACTAATCTTTAATCGTTCTATAAACAAAGCCGACAGATGAAATTATCACAGTTTAGGAAAGCAACCGCAGCAAGGCTTGCCGCCTTGCAAGGGAGCTTGACGACGAATGTGATTATTTCAGCCAAGGATTTGTCTATAGGTTGATTGAAGATTAGTATTAAAGTCAGAAAACAAAATACAGGGGTGATAACGTGACATTATCCGATACAAACAAGTTTAATACTATTCCGGATAAATACGGGGATATGGTTTACAGCATCGCAATGACTCAACTTATGGATAAAAGCATGTCAGGCGATATTTCCCAGGATGTTTTTCTGAAGCTTGTAATACTAATAACCATTTAACCTATGGATAAAATACGGCGGCTATAATACGCCCA
>JBJERX010000112.1:0-8588 GCA_051882495.1 Huintestinicola sp.
CACTATTGATTTCAGAATCCAGTATTTGCTGTTGCTTTAGAAGCTGTTCAGAATTATCAATCTCAACATTTTTTTCTAGTAAGAACTCAGGAACTTCCTTAAAACCAAAACGGTCAACATAATGTGCTTTCATTCCGTCATCTGTATCGAGGACAATAATATCGCTCATGCTGAGAGAATGTCCAATAAAATCATCAGGAAGTCCAGTATTAAATTTTTCATAAATGCTGTCAAGGCTCATATCTGCCGTAAGTTCACCTGAATATACAAGGTCATAATTATTCTTGTTTATAGACAAACCTTGTTTTTCCATTTCTGATGAAGAAATAAACCTGTAATCACGGGTATCGTCTCCGTCTTTAAGCTGATATATCGCATATGTTCCAAGTATGTCAGGTTCTTCAGGTGTAGTGATTTCAGATTCATCTTTTTGGATTTCAATTTTATTTTTCTTTATGAAATCTTCTGCTGCTCTGTCATCACCGTCAACGCTGATAATATTACCATTCTTATAATTTATCTTTATATCATAAACATCATTCTCAAAAGGATAATCTACCATAGCACGACTGAGAGCATATTCCTGTTGCTCGATGTTCTTTAGCCAATCACTCATAAAGCGATTAGTATCACGCTGTCCCGGTGAACCGTCCTCGTATTCCCTATATTGTCCAAACCCTGAATTTTCGTATGAAATTGCACTTACAGTTTCATTTTCAAAATCTACTTTGAGAACAATATCGGGGTCACGCATAAGGTCGCCATTTAATGTATAGGTGTGCATAACAGAAAGATAATCGCCGTCAAGCCATTCAAGCGAAAGAGGTTCTAATTCTTTGCTTTCATGACGTTCATATATGTGTTCCTTGCTCATTATTTCAGGAAACAGTTTTTCAAGTTTTGCAAAATTTCTGTGTTCTATCGTATTTGGGATTGTTCTCTTTGCAGACTCAGGTTCAGAAATCTCATTGTCAGGTTCAATCTCTTTACCAAGATATACTCCATCACTTTCAAGCTTGTATTTGCTAACATTTTCTGTAATTGCATATGTAGTTCCGTTTGCCAGTTTTTCCTCATATGATATACCTACATCATCAGGATATACGCCTTGCATGGAAACAACAGTATAATCTCTGCCTTTATAATGATACTTATCTCCAATCTCTATATCATCGACAGTACGAATTGTTTTGCTTTCAAGTTCTGTTCTGTCAGCTTGTTCGTTCTGTTTCTCATATTGGGAATGGAGCAAATCATATATTTCTTTTTCGGTAGAAATGTGTTGTTCTGATTTTTCTGCATTAAAATAATCAGCATAAAAATCTATATGTCCGTATATATCATCATTAAATATTTTTATTGCTGTTTCGTTTAAGATTTTTGCAATTTCAATATCTAAATTATCTAAGTCTGAATTTTGGACAGCATTTATAATGCGTTCATCGGCTAATACAATTTCTTTCAGTCTTTCATAGCAAGCAGAAACGGCAGAAACCTTTTCAGGCTCTGCCGTTTCATTGGTATCTGTTATATTGCGTAAACTGTCACGGGAAGTATTTCTTCCTCCGCTTCCATTCGGTATCTCTCCAACAGCTGCACCATCGGAAGATATTTCCCCGAATTTGCCGTTTTCTTGTATTCCTCCGACTTCTTTTTCTTCTCCACGCAGTTGTCTATCAGGTTCAATACTTGTTCGTTCATCTCCTCGCAATGTTTCACTATATCTCCGTTCAGTATTATTTCCAACAGGCACGGGGTCTGCCATATGAATTTCAGTCTCATACTGCCGTACTTGCCCATTTCCGCTGTCGGCTTCGGTTGAGGCATTTCTATCAGCGGTTCGTAAGTTCCGTTCTCCTTGTTCAGTTTGTACCACAGGTTCAGTTTCTCGTCGTACTCGTACTTCTTGGCGTGTTCCTTGTACTCCTCCACCCAAATCCATTCCTCGTGATTCTCGTCCATATCGTGTTGAATTCCTTCTTCATAACGCTCATCACAAGTGCTTCAAGCTCGTCTGCACTCATACCGTTTATCTTTTCCTCCACAATAGAACCGAGATCTATCCAGCTCATAAGCTTTTCTCCACAGCCGGACACAGCTTTTTTATATAATGCTGTAAATGCCTGTTTAAGCTGACTTCTGTCTATGCTGAAGCTCTCTAAAATATCGGCAAGGGACTTTTCTCCAGCACTTGAGAGCTTTTCCGAAACATAAGGTGCAATATATTCTTCTCCGTGTTCTCCTATGTATGCCTGTATATCTTTTCCCACCGGTGCAAGCACAGCCTGAAGCAGCTCATCCGTCATAAGCATTTGTATCATCGGATTACTAATCCTTTCTTTTATTATTCCGGGAGCCTTTTCCATGATGATCCCGGATATATCCACCTGAGAGACTGCTTCTGCTATGAATTTTGCAATGGTTTTTGAAACGACTTCTTTTTTGCCCTCCATATCTTCCGCATTCATATCCGTAAACCCTGCAAAGACATCATTCATCGGAACAGAAAGCCTGTCCAGCACCATATCGGCTATCTTTTCCGCAAGCTCGTCACTTGTCAGCCTTTTTTCAATATCCTCCTGCGTGATAAGATTATTTCCAACTGCATTTCCCACAGATTTCGCAAGTCTTGATTTACCCTTTGGTATTGCACCGGGAGTGAACGGCAGAGTATGTCCGAACAGCTTTACCTCATTTTTCGGATGAAAAAGCATTTTTACCGCAATAAAATTCGTGAAGTAACCTATTGCTGAACCTATAAGCGGTCCGGCTATATATTTAATTGTCATTTTTATCCTTCCTTCTTTTTCATAACGCTCATATATGCAGGTCTTATTATCTTATCGGTGCATACAATTTCCTCAATACGGTGTGCACTCCAGCCGACTATCCTTGCAACTGCGAATATAGCCGTGTAAAGCTCTTTCGGGATACCGAGCATATCATAAACAAAACCGCTGTAAAAATCCACATTCGGGCAGACGCCGCTGCGGTTATGCTTTCTGTTCATAATGACCTGCGGAGCGAGCCGCTCTATCTGCTCATACAAACGGAACTCATTCGTTCTGCATTTTTCTTCGGCAAGCTGCTCTACATAGCTTTTGAGAACTCTTTCTCTCGGGTCGGAAAGTGTATATACAGCGTGTCCCATTCCGTAAATAAGTCCCTTGCGGTCAAAGGTCTCCTTATCGAGTATTTTTTCAAGGTAGGCTGTAATTTCTTCGTCATCCTGAGCGTCATTTATCTGCTCCGAAATATCTTCCATCATATCCATTACCTTAATGTTTGCACCGCCATGCTTCGGGCCTTTCAGTGAGCACATTGCCGCCGCAATAGTTGAATATGTATCCGAGCCCGATGAGGTAACGACTCTTGTGGTAAAGGTGGAATTGTTGCCTCCGCCATGCTCCATGTGAAGTATCAAAGCAGTATCGAGAACCTTTGCTTCTGTCTTTGTGTACTTCTTATCGGGACGGAGCATTGTCAGTATGTTTTCGGCAGGAGATAAACAGGGGTCGGGATAGTGGATAAACATACTTTCAAGATTCTGATAGTGATTATATGCGTTATAAGCATAAACGGCAAGGGTCGGGAACTGGCTTATGAGCTGCAAGCACTGTCGTATGTTGTTTTCAAGGGAACTATTTTTCAGATCCCAGTCATAAGAAGCAAGTGTAAGGATACTTCTTGTCATAGTGTTCATTATATCATCGGTCGGTGCTTTCATGATAACATCACGGGTGAAGTTTGTCGGAAGAGCCATAAGCGTTCCGATAACGGAGCGGAATTCGGCAAACTGTTTTTCATCGGGCAATTCTCCCACAAGCAGCAGATATGCTATCTTTTCGTATCCCATTTCATCTTCTCCGAGCCTGCCTATAAGGTCTTCAACACGATATCCGCGATACCAAAGCTCTCCGTCACACGGCTCCTTTACGCCGTTTTTTCTCTCATATGATTTGATAAGAGAAATGTTTGTAAGTCCCGTAAGAACACCGTTTCCTTTTTCATCACGAAGCCCCTGATTGATATCATATTCATCGTAAAGCCTGCGGTCAATAAAGTCATTTTCACGGCATGAGCGTTCCAGCTCATTCATATATTCATTCATCTGTTTCATTTGTATCCTCCATTTGTTCCAGTTCGGTTCTCATTACGGAATCAAACTCCTTCATAAGCTGAAGAAGCTGCACGATTTTATCCCTTCCGAGATTCTGAAGCACTCTTGAATAGAAATTCCGCAGCTTATTGTCGGTTTCTTCATACACGGTCTTTCCATGGTCGGTTATGGTTACATAGGTGCCGTCCTTTCCGTCGCCGTCATGATCCCAGTTGACAAGGTTTTTGCTGTTCATCTCTCTGATAAGCTTTGAAGTCTTTCTGATGGGAAGATTGAGCTTCTCAGATATCTCGCTGAGATATATCCTGCCCGAATAGATGGGATTGCTTTCAATATGCTCACACATATAATAAAGCACTATGTATTCGGCAATATTTATATCTTTGAGCATAAATTTTGCGTCATCCTTGGATAACAGATATCGTCTGTATGTTATTTCGTGAGCTATCTCCTTCATTGTTTCATTTTTTTCAGCCAATGTGATCGTTCCTTTCTATATTTTTATTTTATACTGTTTGTTTGCAAACTATTAGCCTTGAAATATAAGCACTTTACCTATTTTTCATATCATAAAGTGCTCTATATTTTGGCATATCTTACGGAAGGTTTTTTGGAAAGATGCGATCTCTTCATCGCTCAATCCGCAGTAAAGCTCGTTTTTGATGTCCTTCCACACCTTACCTATATCAGCCGCCGCTTCCCTGCCTTTATCGGTAAGGCTGAAATGCATATATCTGCGGTCGTTTTTATCCTGTGTGGAGTTGATATAGCCTTTTTCTATAAGACCATACACAGTTGAAGATATATGCCCCTTATTCGCATTAAGGAAATCGGAAATATTAACGAGCGAATCTTCCTCCCTGCATATCGACAGATAGTATATAACCTCAAATTCTGCACGCTTCATATCGTAATGCTTTCTCAGCAATGAAAACTTTGAATCCGAATACTTTCGGAATTCACCGCCCTTCAGAACGACCTCCAATGGTTTCTGAACCATGATTATCACCTCACTTCTGGGTTATGTTAATGAAACACTGATTAAATCTGGTATGCATATCGCGAAGTCAGTCCGGTCTGTCGGTCAGCCCCTCTGCCTCTTCGCGGCACTTCCTCCCACATGGGAGATCACGGCTGACAAGGAATTCCGGTGCAATATGAGGGAAATATGCAAGCAATATGCGTGCCAAGCCTTCCGGCGTGATTTATTCGGTGGTCCCTTAAATACAAAGGTTTGTTTTCAAACTATTATACTACACTCTTATCCGTTTGTCAAGATGTTTTTCGTCAGTACTTTTTCTATATTGTCACTTGCGGAATCAGGATAAAAATGTACTATAGCAATACACAGAAGCAGACTGACAAAAGGAGACGAGGGCAAAGCTTGGAGAGTAAGAACGAACCCGAAGGCAGGTCTGTTTCCGGTCATTTACCTTGACACCGACGTATTCTATCCATCGTCCTTATCCATAGAACAAATGGTTATTATCCGGACACTTATACCAGTTGCAGCCGGAATATCAATAGCCGCTTGGTCTGTTTTCTCCCACTGATGATATGCTGTCGATCGGAATTCCTGCTCTGCGGATCATATCCGTAACCTTTGTGCCTGCATCCGTTACAACAATTCTTGGATATTCTGTATCGGGACTTGGAAACGGGTTGGTAAATATGATTGGCACGGCACTTCGTCAAATGATCGTTTTTGCCACAAATTTTGGAGTGGAAAAGGTATGGTATGCTGCATAATCAGTCCTCGCTTTCCTACGAGTGGTCCTCTGCTGTGCAGACGGAAGAATAAATTATCCTATGCTTTTATTACTCACTCCAAAAAACAGAAACAATCCCAAATAACACTTCTTTTGAGATTTGAACATCCCAAATTTGTATTTTTTTGTTTTGTGTGAAATCTCAAAATATGATTATGATGTTATTTTAATTATATTATACAATAATTTTTATTGTTATTGTGCAATAAATCTATTGACACGATGTTCAGATTACTATATAATTATTGTATAATAAAGCGGAGCAAAAAATCGCCGCATTAATTTGGAGGAGTGTAATATGAACATCAAAAAAGCAGTATCAGCATTGGCAGCTGCAGTAGTTGCGATAACCATGTCAGCAGTAAGCGTTTTTGCGGAGACCACTATTCAGCTTGACAGCGACTATGCAGGAAACTGGGGAGCAGGTGCCTACATACCCAAGGACGAGCTTGAGGCTATCGGAGGCGACGTAAAGATAACTCTTAAAGTCGAGACTGTTGAACCCGGAAACGAAAAACAGTTCCTGGTAACTCCTATGGATTACAGTGCCCCCGGATGGCCTCGTATCACAAATAAGTGCACTGGCGATAACATCATCGCCAAGGAAGACCAGTTCATCGTTCTTGTACAGGGTCAGGACACAGTTGAGTTCGTCGTTCCGCAAGATGTTATTGCCGGTCTTACAGATAAGGACGGCGAGTGCGGTATCGGCTTTCAGGTATGCAACGTTATCGTAAAGTCCGCAAAGCTTGAAGCAGGCGAGCCTCAGAAGGCAAACAGAATAATCGACGAAGACAACGTTATTCCTTACTGCTTCGGCGAATATGAAATGCCCGAGGAAGAAGCAGCTCCCGCATCTGAGGAAACCGCATCAGCAGAAAGCTCAGAGACCACATCTCCCAAAACAGGCAACACTTCCGCAGCAGTTCTCGTCTGCATGACAGCTCTTGCAGGCACCGCAGCTTTGGCATCAAGAAAAAGAAAGTAACGGATAAGAACCTGTCCACATAGGATAGGTGTGCGGATTTTCGAGCAAATATTGTCGCAGGCAAGGCAAAATGTGCAGGCATACTTGTCGTATGGCAAGCTTTTTTAACGCAGTCTGCGTCAAGATCTGCCGAAAAGACCTGCGGTTATGCTTATGTGGACAGGTTCTAATTCC
The DNA here is from genome assembly GCA_051882495.1 of Huintestinicola sp. GTDB lineage: Bacteria > Bacillota > Clostridia > Oscillospirales > Ruminococcaceae > Huintestinicola. The sequence goes on from JBJERX010000112.1 coordinate 7,052, forward strand.
GCAATGTGTACCGCAGCTCATGCTGCGGTGCTTTTTTATCAACGCCCTCTGCTATTCTTGACAAATTTCGATAATAATGATATTATTAAGGAAACACTGATTAAATCTGGTATGCATATTGCGAAGTCAGATTTTTCGTTAGATCGTACCATAATTTCGCAGGCAGGCTGGTCTGTCGGTCAGCCCCTCTGTCACTTCTTTACACCTCCCCTCTCAAGGAAAGATTACGCCTGTCAAGGGATTTGGGAAAATATGCAAGCAAAATGCGTGCCAAGCCTTTTGGCATGATTTATTCAGTGGTTCCTTAAGGTATATTATTAGCCGAGGTGCGTTAAATGCAGAAACAAATTTTTCCAATAATAAGTGATGAAAGGGAGCTCCCGTTTTATATTGTTGGTATCGGCGTTGAATGCTGGCAGTACCCCGTAAACCGCACAGGAGGATATGATTTTCCTCAGATACTCGTAACAAATGAGGGGGAGGGCGAGATCACAGTAAACGGCAGCACCGTAAAACTGCCTGTAAATTCTGTGTTCTTCATTCCCCCCCATCTTCCACACAAATATCACTCCCTTTCCGACTCATGGATAGTCAGCTGGGTGTGCTTTTCGGGGTCTGAAGTGGAACCTCTCCTTGAAAAATGGAAGCTAAATAAGTATGCATATTTTCTCTCGGCAGACACTGAAAGAGTGAACCGGATAATAAGCAAGGCGTACTACACTATCAAGAGCGATAAGATATACGGAAATCATTACGCTTCGGCACAGCTTTACGACCTGCTCATAGAGTACAGAAAGATCGCCGACAACAGACAGTCTGAGCTGACATCGGTAAGCACTGTTGCACTTGCAGACGTTCTCCAGTACATCGAAGAGAAATATGCGGGATCCATAAAGCTCGGAGACCTGGCACAGATAGCCGGCATAACCGAACAGCATCTCTGCCGCCTGTTCAAGAAAAATCTTCAGATGAGGCCTATGGAATATCTGGCAAAGGTGCGTATACAGCACGCAAAGGAAATGCTCGTTTATTCCGAAAAGAATATCTCCGAGATAGCCAAAGCTACCGGATTTCCCGACAGCTCCTATTTCTCGGCTCTGTTCAAAAAGCACGAAGGCATCACCCCCGGCGAATACCGCGGAGCAAAATAAAAGCAGCAAAAAGCACTATGAAATTCAGCGTCCATAGTGCTTTTTGACTACATTTTTGCCGGAGAAAAGGTGGAGATGAAGGATGAAGAAAAATCGGGAGCAAAGGGATATATGCCGATGCACAAGCCTGTGCCGTCAATAAATGTGCTGTCCTCTATCTCGTAGGGAGAGACAGACTCGATGTAGTTATTTATATGAATGATATTGCAGGGAGATCTCTAAGAACCCGTCTTCACAAGCATATGCACACATTTCTTGTGATGACAGGTTCTAACAAATTTTCTTCTGCTATAATCGTGAAAAGTGAACATCAGAATGCGGATATATATGTTGCTATTGCTTCCCCAATTAACTGATGAAGTTTTATGCGAAGAACCGCTGTCGAA
>JBJERX010000113.1:0-8523 GCA_051882495.1 Huintestinicola sp.
CAGGAAATATGATAATATATTGTTCTTTGAAGAAGCTTCCGTAACCGGAGGTATCGGAGAACATCTTATGACTAAACTGTATTCGTCAGGCTTCAGGGGTCAGATGAAAATAACAGGTATAAGCGGCTTCGTTCGTCAGGCATCGACTGCAAGCATACTTCACAGATTCAAGCTGGATGAAGAAGGCATGACAACAATTATTTCAGAAAACATGAAAAAAAATCCCGAGAGGTAAAGAATATGCGGCTTGATATTTATCTTGCTGAAAAGAATATGGTAAAAAGCCGTGAGCTTTCAAAAAAAATTATCATTTCCGGTGGTGTGGAGGTCAACGGAAAGATTGTTACGAAGCCTTCCCTGGATATAAACGATAATGATAATGTAGTAATCACCGCAGATATGCCAAAATATGTTGGCAGGGGAGGGCTTAAGCTGGAAAAGGCTCTGGATGTTTTTGGCATTTCAGTCACAGACAAAGTGTGCATTGACATAGGAGCTTCAACAGGCGGATTTACTGATTGTATGCTCCAGAGAGGAGCATCGTTTGTGTACGCAGTTGATGTAGGACATGATCAGCTTGACGAAAAGCTGAAAAATGATCCTCGTGTCGCAAACATGGAGGGTTACAATGTCCGATATGCATCTGCAGATGATTTTGGCAGAAATGTTGATTTTATATGCTGCGACGTATCGTTTATCTCTCTTAAAAATGTTATTCCTGCAATAGCTTTGCTCCTTAATGAGCATGGAACTGCAGTGATGCTGATAAAGCCGCAGTTTGAGTGCGGAAAATCCAACATTGGCAAGGGCGGGATAGTCCGCTCAGATAAAGCAATTGCTTCTGCAATCAGAGAAATCGCTGCATGCGTCAATGCTAATTCCCTGCAGGTCTGCGGACTTGATTATTCACCTGTTAAGGGCGGTGACGGAAACATAGAGTTTCTGATGTGTATTTCCCGTGATTTGGAAATAAAGGAACAAAAAGTTCCGGAAATTATTATTGAATCAGCAAGAAAAAATCTAAAATAATCCTGACAGGAGGTCATCACTTGAAAGCCGCTGTTTATCCTAATTTTTCAAAAAAGAATGCTGTCGAAACTACTATGCGGCTTTGCGAAAGTCTCCGCAATATGTGTGTTGAAATACTTGCCGAATCTGATAAGCAGGACATGTTTATATGCAAAAGCTATGTTTCATTCGGAAGCATGGAAGAGATAACAGATTCCTGTGATATAATAATTGCTGTAGGCGGAGATGGTACCATTCTGGAAGCATCTTCATATGCATCAAGAAAAGACAAGCTCCTGCTGGGGATTAATACGGGCAGACTTGGTTTTATGGCATCAATGGAGCCTGATGAAATGTTTAATCTTTCTAAGCTTATAAACGGTGATTACAGGATAGAAAACAGGATAATGCTCGATTGTGAATATTATTGTGAGGATGGTAATACCAAAATTTTTACGGCGCTTAATGATGTTTATTTGGGTAAACCCTATGCAAGACTGTCCGATTTCAAGGTCTCATGCAGAGGAACAACTGTCAGCTCACTGAGGGCTGACGGGATAATCTTTTCCACTCCTACAGGTTCAACAGCATATGCATTATCGGCAGGAGGACCGATCTTAGAGCCTGAGCTGGACTGCATTCAGCTTACGCCAATTTGTCCGCATTCACTTTTTTCAAGAACAATGCTGTTCTCCACTGATAAAAAGCTTGAGGTCACACATATGACCAGGGGAGAAGATGATGTGTTCTTTTCAGTTGACGGAAAGAACTGCGGCAATCTGAAAATGAGTGAAAAGCTGATAATATCAAAATCCGACAGGGTTCTCAAGCTCATAGATATAAAGGGCAATTCTTTCTATGACGCAGTTAACCATAAGCTTATGAATCCTTTGAAGGAAACATGATTTCCGAGAGGTGGCATAATATTGAAAAACTACAGGCACGAAAAAATACTTGAGATAATCAAAAGCTGCACAGTTGAGACTCAGGACATGCTACGTGAACTGCTGGCTGATGAGAAAATATCCGTGACCCAGGCAACCTTATCCCGTGATATCAAGGAGCTTGGACTTGAAAAGGGGATAGATGATAACGGAAATCCCTGCTATATCGTTCCACAGAAGCGGTCAACTCCTGTTCCGCAGATATTCCGTGATTCGGTAATAGATGTGGATCATGCGGGTAATACAGCGGTTTTCAAATGCCATGCAGGTATGGCTCAGGCGGCTTGTATTACATTTGATCGTCAGAATTATCCGAATATTGTTGGTACCCTTGCGGGTGATGACACGATTTTTATTCTTATGCGTACAGAAAAAGATGCGGCTGCTTTCGTTAAGGAAATGCGAAGCAGGATACTTGAACCGAAAAAGGGTGATACAGATGCTGAGTGAGTTGTATATTAAGAATCTTGCGATAATCGAGGAAGCGGTCATACCTTTTTCGGATAGTTTCAATGCTTTCACAGGTGAAACGGGTGCAGGTAAATCTATTCTTATCAACGGTATCAATGCTATTCTCGGTCAGAGGGTAACAAAGGATATCGTCCGTGCAGGCTGCCGGAAAGCTGAGATCACTGCTTTGTTTACAGATCTTTCCGATAATGTCAAGACCAAGCTTACTGAGCTTGGCATCGACTGCTCTGACGATCAGATAACGCTGACAAGAGAAATATCCGCAGACGGAGGAAGTATTGCAAGAGTCAATTCAAAAACTTCTTCTGTTTCGGTGCTTAAGGAAATAGGGGAATGCCTTGTTAATATCCATGGTCAGCATGATAATCAGATACTCCTTGCTCCCGAAAATCATCTCCACATACTTGATCGTTTCGGGGGACTGGAAACAGAAGAGGAAAATTACAGAGAAAGCTTCCGGGCTTTGCAGGAGGTTTCCCGCAGACTGAAAAAGCTTGTTACCGAGCAGCGAGAACGCATTCAGCGTGAGGAAATGCTCCGTGAACGCACTGAGGAGATAGCAGCTCTGGATATTTCCGACAATGAGGACGAGCTTCTTGAAGCTGAATATCGTATTGCACAGAACAGCGAGGATATCCGTGAAGCACTTTCCGAGGCTCATCAGCTTATTGATGGTGATGATGAGGCAGAATTCAGCGGTGCATATGAGATGCTGTCAAACGCATGCAGAAAGCTATCGGTGTACTCCGAAAGCATTGAGAGGATCAGATCCATATACGACAGACTGGAAAACCTTCGTACAGAACTTGAGGATATTTCCGCGGAAATATCAGATCAGTTTGAGCGGATAGACATTGACGGAGAACGTTATGGTTATCTCACGGACAGGATAGATAAGCTTACACGCATCAAGAAGAAATACGGTCCTGAGCTTTCCGATGTTCTTGAGTGCTACAGAAAGTCTGCGGAAGAGCTTGAAAAGATCGAAGGCTCAACCGAGGAAATAGAGGAGATCTCTGCCGAACGTGAAAGGCTTCTTGCGGAGGTATCTTCAAAGGCAAAGCATCTTTCCGAGCTGCGGATCGAAGCTGGAAAACGCTTTTCTGAGCAGGTCGAGGGAGAACTCAGATTTCTTGATATGCCAAACGTCAGCATATATGTTTCTGTAGAAAAGGGCAAGCTGACCGCAACGGGTATGGACACAGTTGAATTCCTTATCTCAACAAACAAAGGCGAGGGAATGAAACCTATGTCAAAGATAGCGTCAGGCGGTGAGCTTTCAAGAATCATGCTTGCCCTGAAAAATGTTATTGCTGATAAGGACGATATCCATACACTTATTTTTGATGAAATAGACACAGGTGTCAGCGGACGTGCTGCACAGAAAATCGGCATCAAGCTCAAGCAGGTATCAGGTATCAGGCAGGTGCTATGTGTTACACATCTCTCTCAGCTTGCTGTCATGGCTGATAATCATCTTCTTATCGAAAAGCAGACTGTTGGCGAACGTACATTTACATCTGTTCACAAGCTTGATTTTGAAGAAAGAAAGCATGAGATAGCAAGGATCATGTGCGGAGAGGATATTACGGATACTGCCTTGAAAAACGCTGAAGAGCTTCTTCTTGCTAATTCAAAATAAATCTGATTTTTTTTCTTCAAAGCTATTGCATTTTTTTATTAATTGTGATATAATATTTAAGCTGATTGATTTGATCGGCTTATGGAGATGTATCGAAGTGGTCATAACGAGAACGACTCGAAATCGTTTGGGCGGTAAAACGCTCCAAGGGTTCGAATCCCTTCATCTCCGCCAGATATCCACCGTTTTTTGCGGTGGATATTCTTTTTTCGGTATAATACTTAGGAAACACTGAATAAATCACACCTGAAGGTTTGGTACGCATCTTGCTTGCATATTTCGAAGTCAGATTTAATCAGTGTTTCCCATATTCTGCTTTCAGCCGGAGCCCGCTGCAGGAAAGCGTTTATCAGTTCGGTGAGTAAAAATGAAGATACTTGAAGCCTTTCATGACCTGACAAAATCGGAGCGTATTCTGTGGATAGCTTCTGCAGTTATAGTTACGTGTTCGTTCCTCATAGTCCCCGACAAGGATTATCTGACCCTTGCTGCATCACTGATAGGGGTCACGGCATTGATTTTTGTGGCAAAGGGGTATGTTCTCGGTCAGGTGCTGACGGTGATTTTTTCTGTTTTCTACGGGATAATATCATTTTATTTCCATTATTACGGCGAAATGATAACTTATCTGGGAATGACCTCACCAATTGCTGTTATGTCGGTGATATCGTGGATGAAAAATCCATATAACGGGACAAAAGAAGTTGAAGTAAACCACTTGCAGAAAAAGCATATCATAATTATGATATTTATTTGCAGTATGGTAACAGAACTGTTTTATTTTGTCCTGAAAATGCTTGGTACAGCGAATCCGTTGGTCAGCACGATTTCTGTTACAACAAGCTTCCTTGCATCATACCTTACATTTCTAAGAAGTCCGTATTATGCTCTGTGTTATGCTGCAAATGATATTGTGCTGATAATTCTATGGATCCTTGCATCAATTGAAGATATTTCGTATCTTCCAATGATCGTATGTTTCGTGATGTTTCTTATTAATGATTTTTACGGATATTTCAACTGGAAACGGATGGGGAACAGACAAAACAAAATGATTTCAAAATAAAAAAGGTCACCTCTAAAAACCACCGGCTATCGCCTTAGCACCTTACTACTTATATCTGAGGCACTATGTTTTTCATAGGTGACCTAAAGAAAACCAATTATTCTGCGGATAAGTCCCATGTGATCTCTCCATAGAATAATTGGTTATTCTTTATTTTGGCTTTTTATCCTCACGCATTGTTAGGGAAATACGTTTACGCTTTACATCAACATCGAGTACCCATACCTTTACTACATCGCCGACCTTTACTGCTTCAAGGGGATGCTTGATGAAACGGTTACATATCTGTGAAATATGGACGAGTCCGTCCTCATGAACACCGATATCCACAAAGCAGCCGAAATCAATAACGTTGCGGACTGTACCCATAAGCTCCATTCCCGGCTTAAGATCCTTAAGTTCCATAATATCTCCGCTTCTCATAAGAGGAGGGGGAAGCTCGTCACGAGGGTCACGTCCCGGCTTCATAAGCTCCTTAATGATATCCTTAACGGTTGGAACACCCACACCGATCTCCTCGGAAAGTTTTGAATAGCCCAGCTTTTCGGCAGATATTCCTATCTGAGACATTTTTTCACTGCCGATATCAGCAAGAGTGAAGCCGCACTTTTCAATAAGCTGTTTTGCGGCATTATAGCTTTCGGGATGTACGGATGTGTTGTCAAGAGGATTTTTTCCTCCCGTTACACGCAAGAAGCCTGCACACTGTTCAAATGCCTTTGCACCCAGCTTGGAAACCTTCATAAGCTGCTTTCTGTCACTAAAGGAACCGTTTTCCTCACGGTATGCTACGATATTTTTGGCAATGCCTGAATTAATTCCCGAAATATATGTCAGCAGTGACTGTGATGCTGTATTGAGATCAACTCCTACCGAGTTTACGCAATCTTCAACTACACCGCCTAAAGCTTCATCAAGCTGATTCTTGGGCATATCATGCTGATATTGTCCCACACCGATTGATTTCGGGTCGATCTTTACAAGCTCTGCAAGAGGGTCCTGCAAACGTCTTGCGATTGATACGGCACTTCTCAGCGAAACATCATATTCGGGAAATTCCTCCGCAGCAAGCTTGGATGCGGAATATACAGACGCACCCGCTTCGGATACAACCATATATGCTACCTTGCGGTCAATGCTCTTGATGATATCCGCAACAATGCTTTCGGATTCTCTGGATGCGGTTCCGTTGCCTATAGCTATAGTTGTGACACCATATTTGCGGATAAGCTCTTCTATCTTTTTCTTGCCCTGTTCAACCTTGAATTTTTCATTTGTGGTGATATATGCAACACCTGTATCGAGTACCTTTCCCGTATCATCCACAACCGCAAGCTTGCATCCTGTTCTGTAGCCCGGGTCAACGCCAAGTGTGACAGTTCCCTTAACAGGAGGCTGCATAAGAAGCTGACGTAAATTCTGAGAGAAAACCTTTATTGCTGCTTCGGATGCCTTCTCGGTAAGGATAGTACGTATTTCACGCTGTACAGATGGGTAAATAAGCCGCTTCCAGCTGTCAAGACAGGCTGCAAGCACACATTTTCCGCTTTCGCTCTGATTCTTCACATATTCGGATGAGATAATATTCTCCGCTGTTCCATCTGCAAGCTTTATGCTTACGCTTAGCTTTTCTTCACGCTCGCCTCGGTCAAGAGCAAGTATCCTGTGGCCTGCGATCTTACTTACAGGCTCACTGTATTCGTAATAGTTCTTGTATGTTCCTTCCGGATCCTTTTCCTCGCTGCCCTCTGAACTGATAATACTTGTACGGAGAAATTCCTCTCTCAGTTTTTTTCTCAGTTCTGCATTATCGGAAACCTCTTCCGCAATAATATCCTGTGCACCCTGAATTGCTGCCTCGGCAGAATCAACACCCTTTTCCTCGCTGATAAACTTTGCCGCTTCCGTCAGAACATCAGTTCTGCTGTTCTGCATGAGAATAATTGCAGCAAGGGGGTCAAGTCCCTTTTCCTTTGCTGCAGAGGCACGTGTCCTGCGTTTCTGCTTGAATGGACGGTAGAGATCCTCCAGTTCTACAAGAACCTCTGCTTTGTCAATAGCAGCACGCAGCTCATCTGTCATTTTGTCCTGCTCTGTGACTGACTTGATGATCTCCTCACGGCGCTTGTCAAGATTGCGAAGGTATGTGAGTCTCTCGGATATCTCCCGGATAGTCTGATCATCCATTGTTCCGTGTGCTTCCTTGCGGTATCTGGCAATAAAGGGGACTGTGCATCCGCTGTCCAGAAAGCCGACGATATTATCTATATATTCAAGCTTAGTGTTGAATTCTTCTTTAAGTTTAACGTTGATTTCCATTTTATGTATCCTTTCTAATAATCCCTTCCAGATCAAAATCCGGTGTATATTCTTCTTTGGCAGAGGACCGTTCCTGCATAAATCCCTTAAATCCCATATCTGCAGCGATATCAGTAACGCTGTTATATTCAAAGGTTGATATCCGTCGGTTGATCTCCTTATGCTCGGAGCTTTTATATGAGGGTGTATACTGGCTCATGATACTGAGCATATAGCTGTTTTCGGGCAGAGAATTATTTATCCATTCAAGCAATTTGACCGAATCATGTCTGCATCCGGGAAGAACCATATGACGGATGATCACTCCTCTTTTTATTATTCCGTTACTATCAAAAACAGGAGCACCTACCTGATCGATCATAGCTTTGACAGCGGCAGATGCATAGTCAAAATAATCCCCGGCACATGAGTATTTCTCTGCGATATTCCCATCATAATACTTCATATCCGGAAGATAGATATCTACATATCCTCTAAGCGATTCAAGGGATGACAGCTTTTCATATCCTCCGCTGTTATACACAACAGGGATTTCCAGCTTCCCTTTCACATTGTCAAGTGCAGAAAGTATCTGCGGGATATAATGCGTAGGATTAACAAGATTGATGTTTTCTGCATTTTTATCCTGCAGTTCGAGAAAAATATCGCCTAATCTTGAGACAGATATCTCCGTTCCAAAATTTTCGGCTGAAATTCTATAATTCTGGCAGAAGCAGCATTTCAGACTGCACCCGGAAAAAAAAACGGTTCCCGAGCCATTATTACCCGATATACACGGTTCTTCCCACATATGAAGATACGCCTTTGCAGCCTTAGGCAGCTCGCCTCCTCCGCAATATCCTTTGTACTGTGTACGGTCAGCGTGGCATTCTCTTGGGCAGAGCGTGCAGTCGGTCAGATCAAAATCCATAGACTAACAATTCACTTGCCTTTGCATATAATTTCCGTTTTATTATAACATAAAATCTGGATCTAGTCAAGATTGACACATTTAATATAATGTGGTAAAATGTTCTTATGCTATTGCTTCCCCAATTAACTGATGAAGTTTTATGCGAAGAACCGCTGTCGAA
>JBJERX010000114.1:0-8508 GCA_051882495.1 Huintestinicola sp.
TGGTTAAAGCGTCGGATTGTGGTCCCGAAGATCGTGGGTTCGAATCCCATCTCCCACCCCACCGATAACCGTTTTCATCTTACGAAAACGGTTATTTTTTTATTTTATCGATGTGCAGAATGATCTGTGCTTTCAGACAGTTTTACCCCGTTTCCCCGATAGTTTGCCGAAAATTGAGAATTATGGCGAAAATGCACAATATATTTTCCCCCGATTAGTGTTGACAGAAAGGCGAAAAAGGTGTATTATTATAAGGAATGCAAACATTTGATATCTATCTGAAACTGAAACGAAAGGAGCGTTCCGACAGTCTGATGGACTGGGAGCGGTGTAATATACGATGTATTTCGGAAGTGTGAAATTCTTCAAGCACCTTATTCTGTCCGTTGTCTTCGGATGGATCGGAGTTGCAACAGTTCTTGCGGTGTTTTTCGGTATAAAGTGCTATACCCTTGAAAAGAACGGAGCTGCCGCTGCAGAGGGTGAGAACGGTATCGTTATCCCCGAAGATGCAAAGATGAGCGACGTTATCGACAGACTTTCCCAGATAGGCTATTCCGATGAGGAAATACTCAGATATCTTATCTCCTCTGACAGAGAGACCGTTCCTGCCGATAATAATGAAACAGAACAGCCTCAGAACAGTGCGAATGCTGCCGATACAGAGGCTGAGCATGTAAATGACAGCAGTGCCGTAACAGACGCTCCCGATGCACCTGCGGTCTCCGAAGAGACAAAGCCTGTTCAGACAACTGCTGATACAGCAACTGAAGCTCCTGAGACACAGAGCACGGAAGATGCGGTGTACGATGATATTCTTGATGATGACTGCGAGGATCCGGCTCAGTATCAGACAGGGGGAGATTACAGGGAGCTTTATCCCGAGCTTTATGCAAAGACCTCAGGAGGCGATTATCCCGTAAGCGGAAGCGGCACCGATGTTTATCTTACATTTCAGGACGGTCCCTCCGCAAATACATATGATGTGCTTTACATCCTGAATCGTCAGAATGTAAAGGGCACCTTCTTTATGTCGGCGGGAAAGACTGAGGATTCACGGGAGCTTATGCGTGCCGTTGCTGAGGCAGGGCATACTATAGGTGTTCATTCCTTCTCCCATGATACTGATAAGATCTATGCCTCCGTGGAGAGCTTTCTGGCTGATTTCTATGAGACATATAAGATGATATACGACGCAACGGGGGTCCAGCCCCAGTGCTATATGCTTCCTCAGTATGACGATGGTCATTCAGCTGCAGTGGATGAGATAATTGCAGAAATGAGCCGAAGAGGTTTTACCCGCTGTGTCACCAATGCGGAAACAAATGACCGTGCATCGGGGACATCATGGCAGTACATTTATGATACCTCCATGGAATCCGCAGCCTCCAATACTGTTAAGGGCATCCCTTCGGTTTTCCGCTTCCATGACAGTGCGGACGATTATCTTTCCGTTCTGACTCTGGAGGATGTAATAATTGAACTTAAAGCTGCAGGATATACTTTCCATGCAGTAACGCCTTAATTGATATTTATCTCATGGTTCATAAAGAAAGGACGATGAAAAATGAGTTTAAAGGATAATTTCAACCAGGCCGTCAAAGAGATATTAAAGAAAGACGGACTTGTGGGAAATGATCTTTCCAAGGGTTCAAAACGCTCGGAGCTTGATAAGGTTCTGACAAATCCCGAATCGGTCATGCCCGAAAAGGGAAGCCTTGGAGGTTCTCTCTCTCCCGAAGCACCCTCAGATATGAATACTGCTTACGGAACAAATTTTTCCCGCCGTTCAGAGGAGATAAGTGAAAGTCCCCGTCCCTCGGCAGAGGATTTCCAGCGTGCAGTGCAGAATCAGCAGAGCATTGATCCCTTTGCTGAGAATGCTCAGCAGGCTCAGCCGGAGCCTGTGCCCCAACCGGCACCTGCACCTGCTCCCCAGAATACCTATGAGCAGTCCTATGATTATTACAGACAGGAGCCGTCGGCAGCATATCCGCCACCTTCTCCCGCACCCTCACGCTCATACGGAGGTTCGTCCTACGGCAGCCGTAATGATTTCCAGAGCATGGGCGGTTCTCCCCTGAGAGGAGGCAGACCTCCCGAGACTCCCTATTATGAGACGGAGGAGACTACGGTCATCTCCCGCAACACACGTATCAACGGCGATATCAATTCCTTTGCCAACGTTAATATTGACGGAAGCGTTCAGGGTGATATCAAGCTGACAAAGGATATTTCCGTAACAGGCAAGGTAGTGGGCAATATCGAGTGCAATAATGCAACTCTTACAGGCTCATCCATGCAGGGCAGCGTATCCTCCAAGGGACAGGTCAGAATGGACAGAGACAGTGTTCTTCTCGGAGATATCGCAACTCAGTACCTTGACCTTAACGGCCGTATCAAGGGCAACGTTGACGTTGGCGGCAAGGCTGAATTCAAGACCGATGCCGTTATTATGGGCAACATAACTGCGTCTACTATCTCTGTTATTGACGGAGCCGTTATCAAGGGTTACGTAAATACAACATTCATGCAGGAAAGCTCTGCAAATATATTCCCCGAAGCAATTACTGTGGGTGAGTGATCTCCCGAATAAAAATTTTTCAGAAAGGTGAATCTAAATGCCTGATCTTACAGATTTCAATGATTTCGAGCTTCCCCCTCTCCCAAGCCTCCCGAAAATGCCTGTAAAGCTTTCATCGTCATCGGAAACGGCGGTAACATCTCCCTCCGAAGTGGAGAATACTGCTGCGGAGAGCATTGAGGAGCCTTCCCCCGCTTCAGCAAATGCTGCTGAAAGCAATGAGCATGTCAAGCCTGCAGATGCTGACATGGATTTTGAGCTGCCCCCCCTCCGTGCACCTAAGGAGACCAAGTCTGCGGGTGCTTCCGACGAAGCCGGAGATGCTTCGGATTTTGAGCTTCCGCCTCTTCCCGTAAGACCTGCGGAGGATGAAGAGAATCAGTCGGATTACCTGGAATCTCCGGAGCTTGATGATGCTGATTACGGTGAAGCAGTATCCTATGAGGAGCGTGTTGAGTCAGCTGAAAGAGAGAGTATAGCAGAGGCTGAGGAGCAGTTTGATTTCGGAGATTACGATCCCGATGCTGACCTTGATCCCGACAGCATTTCTCTGGATGAAATGACTGAGCTTTCTGATCTTACATCAAAGAAGGAGTTCAGAGAGAAAAATCTTAAGGAGCAGGCAAAGCTCAATGATCTTGCAATGGAGGTCGGCACAAACGCAGTAGTGCTGGATGATCTGAGCGATGAATATCTCCCCCCCGAGAAAGCCGCTGCTGACCTGCTGGAGCAGGAAAAGCTGGATGATGAGGGAAAGCGTCTCCTTAAGCAGAAGCTTGCAGAGGATCTGCAGAAGGTCCCCGAGAACTTCAACAAGAGAGCCAGCCAGAATATGTACGATCGTCTGATGGAAGAAAAGAAGATGAAGATCGCAAAGAAAGGCTTCGGAGTATCACTTATCGTTGTTTTTCTCGGCTTTATATCAGCGGCTATAAGCTATCTTTTCCTTGACTGGGGCGAACATAACTGGTTCCAGCTCACAGGCGTTGCAATGGTTATCACATCCCTGCTGCTGTTCATCAAGTCCAAGAGGGCAAAGATAATGGCACAGCTGTTTTACATACTTGGAATAGCAGCATATCTTTTCCCGGGAATGGGCATGTATCTCATGGATCCTAAATCTCTGCAGGATGAGGAAAGCATGGCATTCCGTCTGGTAATGTATGGTGTAGCCGCAGTTATCAACGTTATTTGTGTGATTATCCTTACAAAGAGCGAATCATTGAATATTTACTATACTGCAAAGTTCAGCAAGCACTCAAAGAGAAGATAATATTCAGAACAAAAAGCCCGACATTTTCAGCAATGTCGGGCTTTTGATGTTATGAAAGCAGTTTCTTTGAGCCGATTTTTGCTGCGTTGACTTTTTACGGCACTGATTGTATAATAAAAAAAGAAAACAGCGAGGGCATTACCATTAAGCAGCCCGGGTACAGTATTGAAAGCTTTTGATTCATTTGATACAGAAAACGGAGAAGGGAAGTCGGGAACATGGCATTTACAAATGAACAGCTTGAACGTTATTCACGTCATATCATACTCAGGGAAGTAGGAGAGAAGGGGCAGAATAAGCTTCTGAGTGCAAAGGTGCTCATTATCGGTGCAGGCGGTCTGGGTTCACCTGCGGCAATGTATCTTGCGGCTGCAGGTGTGGGAACGATCGGAATTGCCGATGGGGACGAAGTAGACCTTTCCAATCTCCAGCGTCAGATACTGCATACCACGTCCGATATCGGCAGGGCAAAGGTACAGTCTGCAAAAGAAACAATGGAGGCTGTAAATCCTGATGTTACGGTAAAGACCTACCGTACTCTCATTACCTCGGAAAACATAATGGCTATGATCGCCGACTATGATTTTATCATTGACTGCACGGACAATTTCCCTGCTAAGTTCCTTATAAACGATGCCTGCGTAATGGCAAAGAAGCCTTTTTCTCATGGGGGAATACTCCGTTTCAGCGGTCAGCTTATGACATACGTTCCCGGACAGGGTCCATGCTACCGCTGCGTGTTCAAAAATCCTCCTCCGAAGGATTCGGTCCCGACCTGCAAGCAGGCAGGCATAATAGGTGCAGTGAGCGGAGTTATAGGGTCACTGCAGGCAATGGAGGCGATAAAGTACATCATAGGTCAGGGTCAGCTTCTTACAGGCTGTCTGCTCACATATGATGCACTTACAATGGAGTTCAGAAAGGTAAAGCTTCCGTCAGACACTCATAACTGTGCGGTATGCGGAGATGCTCCCACCATAACCGAGCTTATTGATGAGGTCTGATAAAATGATAAAGCTTAAGAAAAGTGATTTTGACAGGATAGCTGCCCATGCCCTGAGGGAGCTTCCCAACGAAGCCTGCGGACTTATTGGGGGAGAGATCACCCATGAGGGCAAGGCGGTAAAGGAAGTTTATTTTCTTACAAATACCGATGCATCAGAGGAGCATTTTTCCATGGATCCGAAGGAGCAGCTTGCAGCTGTCAGGGATATGCGGAGCAAGGGGTATGTTCCCCTGGGCAGCTGGCATTCTCATCCGGCGTCACCCTCATGTCCCTCCGATGAGGATAAACGCCTTGCCTATGACAGCAATGCAAGCTGCATGATAATCTCTCTTATGGACAGGAATGAGCCTGTGCTCAATTCCTTCCGCATTACGGGCAGCGATCCCAAAGCATCGGAAAGAGAAGAACTTATTATCGAGGAATGATCTGATCAACGATATTATGCAAAACGATTCTTCCGAAAAGCAGCTTTATAATTCCGAGATCGTCAGACTGTCATCAGGATCAGGAGAAATACCATTGTCCGAATACAATTCATAGGAACAGCCCGGATATCCCAGAAGCTTCAGCGAGTGAATGTCGATCTGTTCTGTGTTTTCTGCCGGTTTGCCGAAGGGTATCGTCTTTTCGCTGCGGATAAAGAATACCAGCTCATCAAGTGCAATATTTACATAATGGTGTCCCTTGGGAAGTATCTCCGTTTTGAAGCTTTTGCAGGATCTCATTCTGACAAGCATCATCTCCTCGGGAAGATAAACATAGCGACCCTGTGCATTCTGCCTGTATATGGGAGCTATCATCAGCTCATTGCCGAGGAGAAGCTGATCCTCCACCTGTTCAGCCATACTGTCCTCGGGAAAATCAAATGCAAGAGGACGGAACATCATTTCATCCGTCAATGCTGCTTTCAGAAACTCACTGTAAAGGTAGGGGATAAGACAGTAGCGTATTTTTATCATTTCACCTGCTGCCTTTACATTATCAAAGCGATAAAGCTCCTGATAACGGGTCCAGTCTGCGGAATGATTTCTGAAAAGAGGTGTGAACAGAGAATACTGCAGCCAGCGGAGCATAAGATCCTCGGTAGTATCGCATCCGAATCCTCCTGTGTCGGAACCGATAAAGAGGAATCCCGCCATATTCAGAGCAGGAAGCTGCTGCATGGACTGGAGTATGTGTGACCACCATGATTTATTGTCACCCTGCCAGATGCCGCCCCAGCGGTGTGCTCCGATATAGGATGATCGTGAGAAAAACAGTGTACGCTTTTCGGGACTGATCTTTTGCAGAGCCTCGAATGCGGAACGTGTCATGTTCATGCCGTAGAGATTGTGGACTTCGCTGTGCTTTACCATTTCCCCGTTAACATTATGGCAGAATTTATCGTAATCTCCCACATTTCCGTTCAGTCCGGCAACCATTCCCGTGAATGCGAAGTATTCATTGATACCCATGTTTCCCGAAGAAAGCTTTTCAATTTCCGCCAATGTATCGGCAAGCCTGTCCTCGGTATAGAAGATAGCAGGCTCATTCATGTCGTTCCAGAAGCCTTCGATGCCAAGGTCTGTAAGTACGGAATATTTGCTGCCGAACCATTCTCTTGCCATAGGCTGGAGAAAATCCGGGAAATGCACCCGTCCGGGCCACACAGCACCTACAAAATCCTCTCCCTCAGCATTCTTGCAGAAATAATTCTTCTCTACGCCCTCTTCGTAAACATCATATCCATCCTCGATCTTCACACCTGCGTCAATGATAGGAACGAGATGAATACCCTGAGCCTTCATGTCCCGGACAAGCTTTTTCAGATCGGGAAAACGCTCCTTATCCACCGTGAAATCCTTGTAACCCTCCATGTAGTCAATGTCCATGTAAATACTGTCAAGGGGGATGCCTGCCTTTTTGTACTCCTCCGCAACTGTGCGGATGTCCTGTTCATTTCTGTAGCCCCAGCGGCTCTGTCCGTAGCCGAATGCCCAGAACGGCGGGATATAGCTTCTTCCGATGATCTGTCTGAACTGCCTGACAATGTCCTTTTCATTTTCACCTGTAATAATATAAAGGGCAAGGTCATTTTTTGCGGCACGTATCTGCATTACGCTTCTTGAGGTGTAGCCGATGTCAAATTCAATTTTTCCCGCATAGTCAAAAAAGGCCCCGAATGTGCTCTCTCCACGTACGATCATAAAGTTATGTGCACCGTAAAGAGAACGGGTATCCTCATGATGATTGGGATTGTCGTAATTCCAGCCCACGTACTGCCAGCCTCTTTTGTTTATGCCTCTGATCTGCTCCCCGAGACCGTATACAATATCCTTTTCGGAAAGCTGATAAGTAAATCCTCCATTTCCGTCAGCTTCAAAAAACGGAAGCGTCCCTTGGGATATTTCAACATCCTTGATTACTGCCTCTGTGGGAAACGGATTACCGAAAACATATTTATTTATCATGATTACTCTCCCTTTCAGAAAATTATTTGAATTTTTTCTTCTGTATGATATAATAACATAAAAATAATATGAAAATCAATTGAAATTCTACTGTATACTGATACTATTATACTTTTCGGGAGATGATTCCATGAAAAATATATACCCCAGGGAAAACCGCATCCATTGTTCGGGGAACAAGCCCTTCAGCTATTATGAATGCGTTATCCCCGACCATTTTAACTGTGTTCCCATGCACTGGCACAGTGAATTTGAGCTTAACTATATTCTGGAAGGTTCATCGGAGTTTATCTGCGGTGATGAAAAATTCATTTCAAATAAGGGTGATATTATCGTTACTCTGCCGAATGTGATACATTCGATCTATCCCTGCAGGAGCGTCAGGCAGGCGTATGATACCCTTGTTTTCAGTCCTGAGATCTTCGGCGTCTCCGATTCGGACAGATACATAAGTGAGTGCATCAGACCCCTTCTGAACGGCAGCATGAGGGTGAAGATACACATCACTCCCGAGCATCACTATTACAATGAGCTGCAGATGTGCGTACAGAATATTTTTTCCTGTGCGAAGGGGGATTCTCCCCGGCTTGATATGCTTATGAGAAGCGAGATCATCAGGCTTTTCTGGCTTCTTGAAACAGAGGCTGAGAACGTTTCCGGCTCATATGAATCCAATGAGATCATCCGTCCCGCACTTGAATATATAGCAGAGAACTACAATGAAGCTATTACTGTAAAGCAGCTTGCCGATTCCGTACATCTCAGTCAGAGCTATTTCATGAACAGGTTTCAGAAATATGTGGGTCTGAGTGCGGTGGAGTACATATCCCATTTCAGAATAGATCTGGCCTGCAAAGCACTTATAGGGACAAACAAAAACGTTTCGGAAATAGCATTTGACTGCGGCTTCCGCAATCTTTCCAATTTTAACAGACAGTTCTGTAAAATAGCAGGCTGTACTCCGACACAGTACAGGAAAAGGTTTTCGGACTGATTAATAAAGAATCAATGCCCCCTGATCTCTCGCAGATCGGGGGCATTGATTTTTATTATCGACTATTAACAACGATCAAAAGATACCTGAACCAAATAAAACTGTTTTTTATACTAATAACCATTTGTTCTATGGATAAAGACGGTGGATAGAATGCGTCCTATCAAGGAAAACGACCGCAGCAATGCTCGTGCCTTGCAA
>JBJERX010000115.1:0-34073 GCA_051882495.1 Huintestinicola sp.
TGAAGCCGTTTGTAACGCCTTCAACCATGTTAGCGATGAGAGTTCTTGTAAGTCCGTGGAGGGACTTGTGCATCTTGTTCTCGGAAGGACGCTCAACAATGATCTCTGCACCTTCGAGCTTGATGATCATATCCTTGTGGAATGACTTTGTAAGTGTACCCTTGGGGCCCTTTACAGTAACTGTAGTGCCGTCGATCTTAACGTCTACGCCTGCGGGAACACTGATGGGCTTTCTACCTATTCTTGACATTAGTGTGTTCCTCCTTACCAAATGAATGCAAGGACTTCTCCGCCGACATTGAGTTCTCTTGCCTTCTTGTCTGTCATAACACCCTTAGATGTGGAGACAATGGCAATTCCGAGACCCTTCATGACCTTGGGCATATCCTCACAGCTGGAGTAAATGCGAAGACCGGGCTTGGAAACTCTACGCAGACCGGTGATGACCTGAGATTTATTCTCGCCGTACTTGAGGGTAATTCTGATGATACCCTGCTTGCCGTCGTCGATTATCTGATAACTCTTGATATAGCCTTCATCAACAAGAATCTGTGAGATAGCCTTCTTCATGTTGGAAGCGGGAACGTCAACTGTAGCATGCTTAGCTGTGTTGGCGTTGCGGATTCTTGTAAGGATATCAGCAATTGAATCGGTAATTTGCATACCTTGTAACCTCCTTATTGAAATTCAGCAGCATCTCGCCCTATAATGGCGAGGCTATTACCAGCTTGCCTTCTTAACGCCGGGGATCTGTCCCTTGTGAGCAAGCTCTCTGAAGCAGATTCTGCAGATACCGAACTTTCTCATGTAAGAGTGGGGTCTGCCGCAGATCTTGCATCTTGTGTAAGCTCTTGTAGAGTACTTAGGAGTTCTCTGCTGCTTAATCTTCATTGAAGTTTTAGCCATTATATTACTCCTCCCAAATTACTTGACAAAAGGAGCGCCCATAAGTGTGAGGAGCTCTTTTGCTTCTTCGTCTGTGTTAGCGGTAGTGATGATGTTGATATCCATACCGCGAACCTTATCAATCTTATCATACTCGATCTCGGGGAAGATGAGCTGCTCCTTGATACCTGTGGAGTAGTTTCCTCTGCCGTCGAAAGAGTCGCCGTTGATTCCTCTGAAGTCACGTACACGAGGGAACGCAACGTTGAAAAGTCTGTCGAGGAATTCGTACATCTTTTCGCCTCTCAGAGTAACCTTAACGCCGATAGGCATACCCTCACGGATCTTGAAGTTCGCAACCGACTTCTTAGCACGGCAAACGATAGGCTTCTGACCTGTAATAAGAGCAAGATCATTCATGATAGCATCGATAACCTTGGAATTATCCTTAGCCTCACCTGCACCAACATTTATAACGACCTTGTCGATCTTGGGGATCTGCATAACGCTCTTGTAGCTGAACTTCTTCATCAGGGAGGGAGCTACTGTGCTGACATATAATTCTTTAAGATTTGCTGCCATTGTAGGTAACTCCTTTCATTAATAAGACTTGCCGCAGTCCGCGTTCTTGCAGACTCTGGTCTTTGTGCCGTCAGCCTCGATCTTGTGGCCAAGTCTTGTGGGCTTGCCGCACTTGGGGCAAACAGCCATGACCTTGCACGCATAAAGAGGAGCTTCGCACTTTACAATGCCGCCCTGCTGACCCATCTGACGGGGCTTGACGTGCTTTGTAACCATATTAAGGCCTTCAACGATGACCTTCTGCTCCTTGGGAGAAACTTCAAGTACCTTACCCTGCTTGCCCTTATCCTTGCCGGAAAGGATTACAACAGTGTCACCTGTTTTAACATGTAACTTCTTGTTCATTAGGTGCACCTCCAATTAAAGTACTTCGGGAGCCAGTGAAAGGATCTTCATATATTCCTTATCACGGAGCTCTCTTGCAACAGGGCCAAAGATACGAGTACCACGAGGGTTCTTATCCTCCTTGATAATAACTGCTGCATTTTCGTCAAAACGAATGTAGGTTCCGTCATCTCTGCGGAGGCCCTTTGCAGAACGAACGATAACTGCCTTAACAACATCGCCCTTCTTTACAACGCCGCCTGGTGTTGCTTTTTTAACCGAAGCAACAACTACATCGCCGATATTAGCATATCTTCTGCGTGTGCCGCCGAGAACTCTGATACACATAAGCTCCTTGGCACCTGTGTTATCAGCGACTTTTAAATAGGTCTGCATCTGTATCACAGTGCATTTACTCCTTCCTTAACAGAAAACTACGGCATCGGACAGGATGGTCCTGTCCGGTACCGAGCTTCATTTATAATTTAATTATATACACCTTACACGCTGCCGTGTGTATCGCAAATCTGCTCCACAAGGCAACATAAAGATTATACCATAGCAAACAGAGTTTGTCAATACCTTTTTTGATATTTTCCAAACTTTTTTTGTTACAGCAGACTATTCACCTGAAAGAGGGTCCCTTCAGATTACTTAGCCTTTTCAATAACCTCAACAAGTCTCCATCTCTTATCCTTAGAAAGAGGACGAGTCTCCATGATCTCAACTCTGTCGCCGATGTTGCAAACATTCTGCTCATCGTGAGCCTTGAGCTTGATGGTTCTCTTGATGATCTTCTTGTAAAGGGGGTGCTTTACGTTATCCTGGATGGCAACAACGATAGTCTTATCCATCTTGTTGGAAACTACCTTGCCGACTCTTGTTTTTCTAAGATTTCTTTCATCAGCCATTGTCGTAATCCTCCTTACTTACTGAGCGTTGGACTGCTCACGAAGAATAGTCTTGATGCGAGCGATATCCTTCTTGACAGCCTTCAGACGTGCAGGATTGTCAAGCTGATTTACTGTATGCTGGAAACGAAGAGCGAAAAGCTCCTTCTTAAGGTCAACGAGCTTGTTCTCAAGCTCAACTGTAGTCATATCTCTTACTTCAGATGCCTTCATTACTTGCTCGCCTCCTCTTCCTTAGTAACGAACTTGCACTTGATGGGGAGCTTGTGCATAGCCAGTCTCATAGCTTCTCTTGCAGTATCCTCAGGAACGCCTGCGATCTCGAAGAGAACTCTTCCGGGCTTAACAACAGCAACCCAGTACTCAGGTGAACCCTTACCGGAACCCATTCGTGTTTCAGCAGGCTTCTCTGTGATAGGCTTGTCGGGGAAAATCTTGATCCAAACCTGACCGCCACGCTTGATGTAACGTGTCATAGCGATACGGGCAGCTTCGATCTGGTTGGATGTGATCCATGCGGGCTCAAGAGCCTGCAGACCGAAATCACCGTTAGATACCTTATTACCTCTGAGTGCCTTACCGGTCAGTCTGCCTCTCTGCACTCTTCTGTATTTAACTCTCTTTGGAAGCAGCATTATGCGTTACCTCCTTCTTTTTTATCAGCACGGGGTCTGTAACCGCCCTCGCGTCTTCTGTTATCATTGCGACGCTTTCTCTCAGGCTTCTCATTAGCGGACTTGTTTACTCTTGCAGCACTTGCCTCGCCCTTGAGAACCTCACCCTTGTAGATCCAAACCTTGATACCGAGACGGCCGTAGGTTGTTGCAGCCTCTGCAAAACCGTAGTCGATGTCAGCACGGATCGTCTGAAGGGGAATTGTACCCTCATGATAAGTTTCTGCTCTTGCGATCTCAGCACCGCCGAGACGGCCGCTTACTCTAACCTTGATACCCTTTGCACCGAGCTTCATTGCACGGCCGATAGCCTGCTTCATAGCTCTTCTGAAGGATACTCTGTTCTCCAGCTGAGCAGCAATGTTCTCAGCAACCAGAGTGGAATCCAGATCAGGAGACTTAACTTCAACAATGTTGATAGCAACTGTCTTGCCGATCATCTTTTCAACAGACTGTCTGAGCTTCTCAATGTTCTCGCCGCCTCTTCCGATTACAATACCGGGCTTAGCGCAGAAAACATGGATCCTTACCTTGTCTGCGAATCTTTCGATCTCAACCTTAGGAACGCCTGCTGCGTAAAGGTTCTTCTTGATATAGTTACGAACGTTATAGTCTTCAACAAGAGTATCGCCGAAAGTAGCCTTGTTAGCAAACCAACGGGAATCCCAGTCCTTTATAACGCCTACACGGAGACCGTGGGGATTAACTTTCTGTCCCATAATTTACCCTCCTTCGACTTATTCTTTCTCAGCTACAACGAGAGTAACATTGGAAGTTCTCTTGTTGATACGGAATGCTCTGCCCTGTGCACGAGGCATGATACGCTTCATGATAGGACCGGGGCAAACGTAGCATTCGGAAACGATAAGGTTAGCCTTATCAAGACCGTAATTGTTCTCTGCATTTGCCACAGCCGACTTGAGAAGCTTCTCCAGGTATTCGCAGGCAGACTTAGGTGTGTACTTTAAAATCGCCATAGCAGTTTCAACGTCCTTTCCTCTGATGAGGTCGAGAACGATCTGAACCTTTCTGGGTGCTATGCGAGCATTAGATAAATATGCTCTTGCTTCCATCTTAATCTTCTCCTCTCTGCCTTACTTACCGTTATTGGATGTCTTAGAGCCGGCATGGCCCTTATAAGTTCTTGTAGGTGCGAATTCACCGAACTTGTGGCCTACCATGTCCTCTGTAACGTATACGGGAACATGCTTTCTGCCATCGTGAACTGCAATTGTGTGGCCTAC
Organism: Huintestinicola sp.; assembly: GCA_051882495.1. Taxonomy (GTDB): domain Bacteria; phylum Bacillota; class Clostridia; order Oscillospirales; family Ruminococcaceae; genus Huintestinicola. The sequence continues at coordinate 4,621 of JBJERX010000115.1, forward strand.
GAAATCAGGGAAAATCGTTGAGGATCTGCTCCATGTCTTGAGAACCTTCTTCTCTCCTGCTTCGTTCATAGCAACGACTCTCTTAAGGAGTACGTCCTGAATGTAAGGGCCCTTTTTAATACTTCTGCTCATTGGTTTTCCTCCCCTCTCAGATGTTAGAGGCAAGAATGCGTATGTCCCGGAGGACATACATCACACCCCTCTTTACGAATCCTATGAGTTTATTAAAGATTTGATTTGTTTGATTCAGCGAATAGACCGCAAGCTGATTATTACTTGCCGTTTCTTCTCTTGACAATGAACTTGTCAGAACGTGCGTGGTTAGCTCTTGTCTTGTAGCCGAGAGCGGGCTTGCCCCAAGGAGTAACAGGTCCGGGACGTCCGACAGGAGACTTACCTTCACCACCGCCGTGGGGGTGGTCATTGGGGTTCATTACAGAACCACGAACTGTAGGTCTGATGCCCTTGTGACGAGTACGTCCTGCCTTACCCAAGTTAACGTTCTCGTGGTCGATGTTGCCGACCTGACCGATGGTAGCCATGCAGTTAAGAGCGATCCTTCTCATCTCACCGGAAGGAAGTCTTACGAGAGCGTAGCCGTTTTCCTTACCCATGAGCTGAGCCATGTTGCCTGCAGATCTAACGAGCTGAGCGCCCTTGCCGGGATAAAGCTCAATGTTGTGAATGAATGTACCAACAGGGATATCGGAGATAGCAAGTGCGTTGCCGGGCTTGATATCAGCATCGGAACCTGCACGAACAACGTCGCCGACCTTAAGACCGTAGGGAGCGATGATGTATCTCTTCTCGCCGTCCTCGTACTGTAGGAGAGCGATGAATGCACTTCTGTTGGGATCGTACTCAAGAGTCATAACAGTAGCGTTCATGCCCTGCTTGTCTCTCTTGAAATCGATGATTCTGTATTTTCTTCTGTTTCCGCCGCCTCTGTGACGAACTGTGATGCGACCATAGCTGTTTCTGCCTGCCTTCTTGGAAAGAGGTGCAAGCAGGCTCTTTTCGGGAGCTACCTTAGAGAGCTCGCTGTAATCAGTTACAGTCATCTGACGTCTTGAAGGCGTGGTAGGCTTGTAAGACTTTATAGCCATTTGATTTCACTCCTTAATCTGGTTTTGCGAAGGGTTTGAGCTGCAAAGCTTCCCTCCATACTTTCCGTCCGCCTGAGCGGACTTATCGGAATCATATCCGATTACATCATGCCATCGAAGAATTCGATAGTCTTTGAATCAGGCTTGAGAGTAACGATGGCCTTTTTCCAAGCAGGTGTTGTACCTCTGTTCATGCCAACTCTCTTAGCTCTGCCTCTGCAGTTCATTGTGTTTACGGAAGCTACCTGAACACCGAAAAGCTCCTCGCAAGCCTTTGCGATCATGATCTTGTTAGCGTTCTTAGCAACCTTGAAAGTGTACTTCTTGTCCTGAATGCCGTTCATGCTCTTTTCAGTGATGATAGGCTTAATGATGATATCCTGTGCCAGCATTATGCGTACACCTCCTCAATCTTAGCAACTGCATCCTTAACAACGATGAACTTGTCATAGTTGAGGATATCGTAAACGTTGATAGTGTTTACGAGAGCAGTCTTAACTCCGGGGATATTAGCAGCACTCTTGATAACCTTAGTATCAACCTCAGGCATAACGATAAGAGCCTTCTGACCCTCAGCACCGATAGCCTTGAGCATCTCAACAACAGTCTTTGTCTTGAACTCGGGAACGCTTACAGCGTCCAGAACGATCATGTTGTTGTCAAGAACCTTGGAAGAAAGAGCGGACTTCATAGCAAGTCTCTTAAGCTTCTTGTTTACTGAAAAACGGTAGCTTCTGGGCTTAGGTCCGAGAGCGATACCACCGTGTGTCCACTGGGGAGCTCTTGTAGAACCCTGTCTTGCATGACCTGTACCCTTCTGTCTCCAGGGCTTTCTGCCGCCGCCGCTTACCTCTGTACGAGTAAGTGTGGACTGTGTTCCCTGACGCTGGTTAGCGAGATAATTAACTACCATTGTGTGCATAGCAGATACGTTGGGCTCAATGCCGAACACTGCTTCTGACAGCTCAATGCTGGAAACTTCACTACCTGTCATATTTAATACTTTAATAGTAGGCATTCTTGCTTCCTCCTTCCATTAAGCCTTCTTTACGCAGTCAACGATAGTAACGATACCGTTCTTAGGACCGGGAATCGCACCCTTTACTGCGATAAGGTTGTTTTCAACGTCGATCTTAACGATCTCAAGGTTCTGAACAGTAACCTTTTCAGCACCCATGTGTCCGGGGAGAGCCTTGCCCTTGAAGATTCTTGAAGGGGAAGAACAAGCACCCATGGAACCTGCATGTCTGTGAACAGGGCCTGTACCGTGAGTTTCCTTAAGTCTTGCGTTGTTGTTTCTCTTAATTGTACCCTGGAAGCCCTTACCCTTTGATGTACCGGAAACATCAACGATGTCGCCAACCTCAAAAGTATCAGCCTTAAGGATATCGCCTACGTTCATAGCGTCTGCACCGTCAAGTCTGAATTCCTTCAGAGTTCTCTTAACAGCAACGTCTGCCTTTGCAAAGTGACCCTTGATAGGCTTGTTAGCAAGCTTCTCTCTCATGTCGCCGAAGCCGAACTGTACCGCACTGTAGCCATCGTTCTCAACTGTCTTCTTCTGAACGACAACACAGGGACCGGCTTCAACAACGGTTACAGGAATAACCTTTCCTGCTTCATCGAAAATCTGTGTCATACCGATTTTCTTGCCGATGATTGCCTTTGTCATATATTTTCCTCCTTTGGTTATTGGTTGAGGTCTCCCTCAACTTGACCCTGCAAGCTGATTTCTCGGAAATCTTACTTGATTTCCATTACTATATCAACACCTGCGGGAAGCTCAAGGCTCTGAAGTGCTTCGGTAGTCTTGGCTGTAGGTCTGATAACATCAATAAGTCTCTTATGTGTTCTCAGCTCGAACTGCTCACGGCTGTCCTTATACTTGTGAACCGCACGGAGAATTGTAACGATCTCCTTGTCGGTAGGAAGGGGTATAGGACCCGAAACTCTTGCACCGCTGCGCTTAGCTGCCTCAACGATCTTAGTCGCTGCCGCATCAACTACCGCATGGTCAAAACCCTTGATCTTGATTCTGATTTTTTCATTGACTGCCATTATGATCGCCTCCTGATAATTTTTGAGAATATGCTTGGGGACGAGTTTGCACCGCCGAGCCTCGATACGCCGCTTACACGCTGCCGTGTGTTTCGCACCTCAGGCAATAAAAAATCCCGCAAGACTCTGTCTGACGGGAACACCTGATACAAAAACGCACAGAGCATAAGCAACTTACCTTCGGACAGATATTGCCCGTGGTTTAAGCTTACGCACGTACTGTGCTCGGTATTGCAGGCGCCCGGTTTAAAATCGGACATACTCTGTGAAAATTCCCCGGCAAACCGCCGGCAACCTTTCACTTCATCGCATATTTTATGTTCACTTTATATGAACCTCGCAGTCACGCAAGTAGTATTATAGCATATCCTATCACATTTTGCAATAGGATATGCAAAATACGCCTATAGAATTTTGTCTTATTTTTCGCCCGTTTTATAGCAATTATGCACAAAATTCGGGACAATATCCGGAATTTGCTTTCTTATTGACCATTTCAAGCATCTCTGACGAAGCATCTCCCGCAATGATAACAGGGATATCTCTCATGAAACGCTCCTTTATAACATTATCCTCATGGAGCTGTCTCACAGCCTCTCCCAGCATTTCCACGATCCTTTCACCGTCATCCCTGCTGTAGCCCTTAAGCTCCAGCCACATATCAACGGCACCGAAATCATCCATTACGGACATATTCTTCTCCATGAATCCTTCGGTATCGAATTTATCCGCTCCGCTCTCTGCAAGGCTTTTTTCGGAATTGAAGCCCAGCCTGATCTCGGGGAACTCTGCTCCCCGGTCATCTCTGCCTGTACCATATGTAAGGAGCATTGCATATACCTTCGGCTCATGAATGTTGTCCAACTCACCGCCGATCCATCTCTTGACGGAATCTACTACGATAAGATCGTATTCCTGAGCGTCATCTATCTCAAGTCTGCCGATCTCAGCACTGATATCCTTCATTATATCACCTCATTCACTTCGTGGGCCATGCCTTCAGACGGATATTCTCACGGCAGGTAGCAAGCACCCTGCTGCCGCATTTAAGCTTATTGAACAGTGTTTTGCTGCAGATAACATCCTCAAGGTAAACGTTGTTTTCTTCATCAAGAACGGTTATCATGTACCGCTTTGTACGGAATACGATCATTCGTGAATCAAGGACGTACTTTCTGACTACAGTTCCGCGGATCGCAAAAGCGTTTGTGTATTTCTCGTAGGTTTTCCACATCTGAGGGAAGAATCCCAGCCCGATGACACCGATAGTCGCCAGCAGCAGCACCACAGGCGTCCATGAGCCTCTCAGCATAGGCAGCCTGTTGTAAAACATGAAATAGGTAAGCGAAAACAGACAGGTAATTACAATAACTATAGTAAACCTGATACGCCATCCGAATTCATACTTGTCGATATCATATATCTCATGTGTAAACAGGGGTATGGAAGGCACTTCATGATTATACAGTTTTTTTGCTCCCTCGGGAAGCTCTGATGTTTCAATGTCTGCAATGAATTCTCTTTCCTTTGCCATAGAGATCACTCCTCCTCTGCCTGTGATACTGTAGTAGTCTTAATATGCCTTGCCCCAATAAACCATGTGCTTTGCAGGCTTGCCGCAGCAAACGCATACATCCGAGAGCTGCTCCTGCTCGAAAGGAATGCATCTTGAACCAACGCCTGTTGCTTCCTTGACCTTATCCTCGCACTCCTCTTCGCCGCACCACATAGCCTTAACGAAGCCGTCGCCATTCTCTTCAAGAGCCTTTGTTATCTCATCCATAGTTGTGCATGAGTATGTTCTCTTCTCACGGTTCTCCAGAGCAGCCTGATAAAGACCGTCTCTTACCGCCTCAAGCTTCTCATTTACCGTATCTGCAAGACCATCAAGAGATACGAAGAATTTCTCTCTGTTGTGTCTTGTAACGATTACGCACTGATTCTGTTCAATATCCTTAGGACCGATCTCAATTCTTACGGGAACGCCCTTCATCTCATACTCGGCGAACTTCCATCCGGGAGAATTGTCGCTGTCGTCAAGCTTGACTCTGATGCCTGCAGCCTTAAGTGTCTCATAAAGCTCATTAGCCTTGTCAAGAACGCCCTCCTTATGCTGCTGAACAGGAATGATAACAGCCTGAACGGGAGCAACGGCAGGAGGAAGAACAAGACCGTTATTATCGCCGTGAGTCATGATAACAGCACCGATAAGACGTGTTGTAACGCCCCAGGATGTCTGGTGAGGATGCTTCTGCTTGTTGTCCTTGTCCGTAAACAGGATATCAAAAGCCTTCGCAAAGCCATCGCCGAAGTAATGGGATGTGCCCGCCTGGAGAGCCTTTCCGTCATGCATAAGAGCCTCGATAGCATAAGTTGAAACAGCACCTGCAAACTTATCGCTCTCTGTCTTCTTACCCTTTACAACAGGCATAGCAAGGTACTTCTCGCAGAATTCCGCATATACGTTAAGCATACGCTCTGTCTCAATAACAGCCTCCTCGGCAGTTGCATGGATAGTGTGACCCTCCTGCCAGAGGAACTCTCTTGAACGAAGGAAGGGCCTTGTTGTTTTTTCCCATCTTACAACAGATACCCACTGATTGTAAAGCTTGGGAAGATCTCTGTATGAGTGAACGATATTGGAGTAATGCTCGCAGAAAAGGGTCTCGGAGGTAGGACGAACGCAAAGTCTGTCCTCAAGCTTCTCGCTGCCGCCCATAGTGACCCATGCAACCTCGGGAGCAAATCCTTCAACGTGATCCTTCTCCTTCTGGAGCAGGCTCTCGGGGATAAACATAGGCATGCACACATTTTCATGTCCCGTAGCCTTGAACATACCGTCCAGTATCCTCTGGATATTCTCCCAGATAGCGTAGCCGTAGGGTCTGATGACCATGCATCCCTTTACGCTTGTGTATTCGATAAGCTCTGCCTTTTTGCAGATATCGGTATACCACTTGGCGAAGTCATCCTCCATAGAAGTGATAGCGTCAACCATTTTTTCCTTAGCCATTTATATCATCCTTTCGATCTTTGTCATCATCATTATCAGAGGGTTCGTCCAGATTCAGCTCACCCTCGTAAATATCATAAACTCTGTAGTTTTCCGCCGAAGCAGATGTATCATCCTCCACCCTTGCGGGACTCGGTTCGGCATTGTTGTTTTTTTCGGGAGCCTTTTTTCCTCCCGAAACTAAGCCGAACAGCTTATCAACAGCAGCAGCGATCTTCTGAGAATTCTCCGCTACAATATATATCAGAACAAGAGCCACAATGCCCATACCGATCTTTACGGCAGCAGCTCCGTAGTCGATATTCTCACTCTGGGTGCCTGCAGTCGTTTCCGCAGTACCGATCACAGTAGTTGTTTCTTCCAATGCCTTGCCTCCTCTCGGCAGAAAATGGGTATAAATATCCGTACTGTACATTATAACACAGAATTTCGTTTATTTCAAGTAGAATTTAAAAAAGAAAGCACCTTGCCGTGTATTTTTCACTCAGCATGGTGCATAAATGTGATACCATCAATTATTTCTCAGTCTTTTTCCAGTGATCAAGGGTCGGGAGCTGTGCTTCAAAATAAGCTCTTGCCTTATCGGCAGGAAAGCTTTCATTTGACATATGCTCAACCAGAAAATCCGTCAGCTCCTCAATGCTCGTATACACAAATTTTCCATCGGCATAACACCATCTGCAGTATTCCTCATTGAATGTACCGTCAGGCTCTTTGCTGACAGACGGATCCTCAAGGGGCATTCCGCAGCATTGGCAGATAAGCGTCCTTGGAGAACCGAGAAGGGTATTTATGGAAACATCAAAAAGCTTTGACAGCAGCTTCAATGTTTCGCAATTCGGTGTAGTATCTCCGTTTTCCCACCGTGATACCGCCTGCCGTGTAACAAAGACCTTTTCCGCAAGCTCCTCCTGTGACAGGCCGTTTTTTGTTCTGAGTTCAAGAATAATATCCTTTGTATCCATGAAATTATCACCTCATATACATTATAACGGTCATGCACGAAAATAGCAAGCAACTGTCTGTTGCGGCTATACCCTTTTATATGTCACAAATCTGTAGGTAATGCCCTCATGCTCTCCTGCATCCGATTCCTCAGCCTTCACCCATTTGTCCGATCTGCGGATATCGGGGAAAAATTTATCTGCGGGAGCGCAGTCATCTATCTCGGTAAGATATGCAGCGTCGCAGCGGTCGATGAACATGGCATATATCTCTCCGCCGCCTATGATAAAGGTCTTTTCGGGGTCTCTTTCCGAAATCAGTTTTTCAAGCTCCTCAGTGCTCCTGCATATGACAACTCCCTCGGGAGCAGTGAAACCGGGGTCACGGGTAAGCACAACATTCTCACGGTTTTTCAAGGGACCGAAGGGCAGTGACTGAAAGGTTTTCCGCCCCATAATAACTGTTCCCCCCGTGGTCTTTTCACGGAAAAATTTTTTGTCGGCGGGAATGTTGTAAATAAGGTCGTTATCCTTTCCTATACCGTATTCTGCCGAAACTGCTGCAATAGCTATCATGCTTATGATCCTTTCTTTCCTGATTCCTGCAAGTCCTTTTCTGCTTTTGTCACCTGCATATAATCTGCGTTTAGCTCATCGGGAGAAACAGGCTCACGTCCCATTGCCGCAAAGCACAGGCTTGATGCCAGAGGTGCTCTCAGCTGAGGCTGTGCGGGGAAGATATTATCCCTTCCGTACTCGCTGCAAAGCTCCCGGGCATAGTCTCCCGCTGCAATGATTCGTCCTTCAAATCCGTCAAGCTTTTCACAAAGCTTTTCGGTGGATATTATCTCATCCTCGGTAAGCCGCTCAACTCTTCCGTCCGCATAGGTGCGGAAAACCGACGCATACACAAGCTTCTGACGTGCATGCATAACGGAGCACACAAGGCTGTCTGTTCCGGCAAAATTATACGCAAGGGACTCCAGCTCGGAAACTCCGCAGCAGCCTTTTCCCAGTGAAAAAGCCATAGCCTTCACAGCAGATATGCCTATTCGCAGACCGGTGTATGAACCGGGACCCGAAGCCGCAGCAAAAAAATCCACATCTGAAAGCTCGTGTCCGGAATCGGAAAGCATACGCTTCACAAGGGGCAGAATGACCTGTGAATGGGTAAGCTTTGTTACGAATGTATATTGGGCAATGACCTCATCCTCACTGCAAAGAGCACAGGATGCAGTCTTGCCGGAAGTATCAATTCCAAGTATCAGCAAATTTTTCAGCTCCGTTCAGATACGCCTCAGATTCCGGGACTTCCAGGATTATCCGCCTTGAATCCTCATCAATACGCTCTATGGCAACAGTGATAGCAGATTCATCCAGCTCCTCGGCAATATTCTCCGACCACTCCGCAGCTATTACGGAATCCTCGGACATATAATCGAAAAAGCCCGTTGTTTCAAGGGCTTCTCCTCCGCTGATGCGGTACATATCAAAATGATAAAGGGAGAGCCTTCCCCTGCCGTGATACTCATTCACTATAGCAAAGGTAGGCGAAGAGACCTCATCGGGGAGACCCATTCCAAGGGCAAGCCCACGGGTGAATGTAGTCTTTCCCGCACCGAGACCGCCCTTATAGGCAATTATCTCGCCCCCTGTAAGACGCTGCCCTACAGCCCTTCCCGCAGAGATAGTTTCCTCGGGAGAGGATGAGATAAAGGTATATTTTTTCATTGTATCTGACCTTTCATTACCACAAGCCCAGACGCTCGGCAAGGGTATCACCATAGCCGTCGTTTATACGGCTGCCGTCATTCGTCTGACTGCTGCCGTTATCCTGACCCGCAGGAACATCAGCCGTATCAGAGATATGTGATATTTTCACTATTTCGGGGAGAGGTCCTATCCCGTCGTTTTCATAGGAATATCCGGGAGCTTCCGCTGCATCCTCTGCGGCAGGAGCATCCTCAGCGGAGTAATTCTCCCCTGCATCGTCATCCTCGCTGTAATTTGCATGCAGCAGCTGTTCTTCATCGCTGCGAGACTTGTGTATCCCAAGAGACTGGACCACACCCTCATAGGTGTTCACGCTCATTATCCTGAATTTCTCACAGTAGAAGGTTATGTCATCGTCCTCAAGGGAACGTATCTTGTATCTTTTTTTCTCGGAATATCCGAACTTTTCGGTATTCACTATATCAAAGCCCATAAGAGGTGTGCGTACGCCCTTACAGCCTATCTCAAATTCGCTGACATTCTCGAAGATTATCTCCGCATTGAACTTAACAGGCTCATTGCTGTAGAATATCATGCTGATAAAGGGTACCTTTGCCCCCTCGGAGCCGCGTCCGCTGTAGTAACGGAAGTCACCGTAGGAATCGAAATTGAACCAGAAGAAATCGGGAGCAACATCGGCTATCTGCTCGATGCCGTATATCTCTCCGAAGAGCTTCTTCAGAGCACAGTGCTCCTCCTTAACAGGCTTAGGCTTTACCATGCCTACAGCGATCTTGATGAATCCAAGACCCTCATACCATTTAATGAGACTGTCCTCGCAGAAAAGGCGGACGTCCATGCTGTAATCCCCTGACTGACAGTATTCCGTCAGTCTGTTGACTATCTCCGCACCTATACCATGCCTGCGGTAATCACGTCTTACGCAGATGCCGCTCATAACAGCTGCAGTGAATCCGTCGGAGGCAACACGTCCGAGACCGATAAGTCTGTTATCATCATATGCATATATGGAATAAAAGCTCTCGTTGGCTTTACTGATATCATCATCTGTATAGCCTTCCATCTGATACCATTCAAGATTGGTATAAAGATCAACAGTATCGCTGTCATTCTTAAGCTGTGACACATATTCAATAGCCATGCTGATCCCTCCCACACGATAACAGCCTTAGAACGCATCCATATATACTATATTCTATCATACTTTTCCGTCAAGGTCAATAGTATTCGGCTAAAATTAGTCAAAAAAATCAGTCAGAATGTCAACACGCCCTAAAAATGTCCTATGTATAGCCGCAAACCGCAGCTCATATGAAAAATAGGTGAAACCACTTGCCAAATCTTTATCAATGTGGTATAATTTATTTTCAGAATGCAAATCAATTTCATTGAAAGGCGGATATATCAGATGTTCAAAAGCAATAAGAAGCTTGTACCCATTACCCTGCTTACAGGTTATCTCGGTGCAGGAAAAACCACACTTATAAATCATGTCCTCAATAATCAGGAAGGCTATAAGACTGCCGTTATCGTCAACGATATCGGTGAAGTCAATATCGACGCAGAGCTTATCCAGAAGGGCGGAGCCGTTACTCAGAAGGATGACAACCTGGTTCCCCTCTCTAACGGCTGCATCTGCTGCACCCTTAAGGTAGATCTTATGAATCAGATAACCGACCTTATCGAAACAGGTAAGTTCGACTATATCCTTATCGAAGCAAGCGGGATCTGCGAGCCTCTGCCTATCGCACAGTCCATCTCCGTTCTGGAGGGCAAGGCTGACAAGCGTTACCCCGCTATCTGCCGCCTGGACAATATCGCAACTGTTGTTGACGCACTGAGAATGGCAACGGAATTCGGCTGCGGTGATGACCTGATGAGAGATAATATCGACGAAGAGGACATTGAAAATCTCCTCATTCAGCAGATAGAGTTCTGCTCTACTATAATCCTCAACAAGGTGGATAAGGTTGACGCTGAGCAGCTGGGACGTGTAAAGGCAATGATACGTACACTTCAGCCCAAGGCAAGAATAATCGAATCCAGCTTCGGAAAGGTACCTGTTTCCGATATTCTCGATACACACAGCTATAATTTTGATGAAGCTGTTACATCCGCAGGATGGGCACAGGCATATGAGGGCGGACATGAGGATGACCACGAGCATGACCATGACCACGAGCATGACCACGAGCATGAGCATGACCATGAAGAACATGAAGATCATTCTCACTGCGATCATGAACACGGCGTCTGCCACTGCCACCATCACCACCACGGAGAGGGTGAAGCAGAGGAGTACGGTATCGGCACATTTGTATACCGCCGCCGTCAGCCCTTCAACAAGGACAAGCTCCAGGAATGGGTAGGCAGCTGGCCAAAGAGCGTTATCCGCTGCAAGGGAATGCTCTGGTTCTCCGATGACCCCGACAATGCATTTGTATTTGAACAGGCAGGTGTACAGATCACAGCAACCGGCTCAGGCAAGTGGTTTGCAGCCGCACCTGAAAAGCAGAGAAAGCAGCTCCTTAAGGATTATCCCGATATTGCTAAGGACTGGGATGAAAAGTACGGCGACCGTGAGGTCAAGCTGGTATTCATCGGTCAGCATATGAATAAGGAAGAGATCACAGCAGGACTGGACAAGTGCCTTGACGAATAAAAAATAGGGGGGCAGCTGCATATCTTTTGCAGCTGCCCCGTTTTTTGAAGGAAAAGGGGATTTCGCTCTCTGGGTCGAGCGACCAAAGGGAACTGCCCTTGACCTGCGGGGGCGCCGCCCCTCGACCCCGCAGCCTTGAAAGGCTGGCGAACTTTTGACTTTCTGACGGGTGCCGATAGTTTGCTTTTTTTACATAAGTATACTGAATGCGAAAAAACCCGCACATCCGAACACCAGAGCAATTGCCCCGCCGAATATGGTATCAAGAGGGAAATGCACCCCCGCCGCAGGACGTATGACCGCTATGAAAACAGCATCAAGAAGGACTGCGATGCCCAGTATGGGACTGACATACAGACAGGCTATCCCGATAACTGCAGCACAGCCCGTATGTCTGCTGGGGCAGGATTTTCCTTTTGTCTCCTTTTTCAGCAGCGGTGTTATAGGCAGACGCTGATAGGGACGAGGATAATCCAGCTTTTTACGGACAGCTGTTATTATCAGGAAAACAGTCCCTGGAACACAGAGCACAGGTATCACACGCTCATCTCCGCTCCATGCGAGCACTCCCACAATAAATATATATGCCGCATACACGAATACCGTTGACAGCTTTGAGGATACTTTCAGTGCCGCCATACGTGAAGGCTTTGCTGTAAAATATTTCTCGCATCTTCGGAAAAAATCAAGATAGCTGTCACACTTTTTATCGTAAAATTCTTTTATCTTTTTCAAATGAACCTCTCCGATCTGAAAGGATGATATTATGCCCTCAGCAGTAGCTGAAAAAACCACTCAGCCCACCCGCCGAAAGCTCGGGAAAAATCCTCTTGCAATGATAATTATAACATCATTGATGATAATTCTCAATATCCTTTCGTGGATTTCTGCAGGATTTTCGGATTTTTTTGCCGAGAATATCTTTCATTTCATATCAGATACAGTATCCCCCGCTGTTGGACTGCTGCCTTTTTCCCTGGGTGAAATAATGATAGGCATTGGCATCGCACTTGTTCTGCTCATTATCCCGGTCGTCATCGCCCTTATCATCACAAGAAAAAACAAAGAGCTTTCCCGCAGAATAATGAAGCTGTGGGGCAATATTTACGGATGGGTGCTGATATTTATCCTTGTCACGGAGACCATGAACTGCTTTATCATGTACCACACCACCGAGCTTTCCTATAAATATCACGGCGGTGCAGGTGCAGAGGGCTTTACAGTGGCTCAGCTTACCGAGCTTTGCGAACAGACCATAATCAATGCAAACGAGCTTGCGGATCAGGTCCTGCGTGACAGCAGCGGCAAGCTTATCCTTCCCGATGATACATATTCTGCCGCCGCTTCCGCCATGGAGTCCATAAGCGGGGATTACAGCATGCTTTCGGGGAAATATCCCCCTGCCAAGAAGATAGGTTCAAGTATGCTCATGACTCAGTTTGACCTCCAGGGAATATATTTCCCCTTCAGTCTTGAAGCGAATTACAATCCCGAGCTTTGTCCTGCACGTGTCCCTGCCACCATATGCCATGAGCTTACCCATCTTAAAGGCTTCATACGTGAGGACGAAGCGGGATTTCTGGCATACCGTGCATGCATTGCCTCCGATGAGCCTGCATTCAGATACAGCGGCTATATCTCCGCCATGAATTACCTTTACAGTGCTGTAAAGAAAAACGCTTCCCCCGACGAAGCCGCACGTCTTGCAGTAATGATATCGGATAAGGTGCATCAGGACAACCGTTTTGTCAGCGACGAATTCCGCAAAAAGATCGAAGAAAAGTCCGTTATCCCCCAGGAGACTGCCTCCGCAGTTTCGGACAAGGCAATGGAGACAACTCTTAAGCTTAACGGCGTTTCGGACGGCAAACGAAGCTACAGCAGGATGGTAGATCTCCTGCTTGAATATCATTACTGCATCCTCCCGCTTGACACAGACAGCAAATAATTGTATAATGAGATAAAACGCAACAACAGATGGAGATGTGAGCACATGAGAATTTGCCCGAACTGCAAAAAGCTCAGCCGTGAGGATGATTTCTGCAATCACTGCGGCTCGGCGGTTTATCCCGACAACTGCACTATTCACGATGATGACTGCATTCGTGATCTTCCCGATGAAAGCAGCTACAGTTCAAAGGAATACAGACCCGAACCTTCACGACAGCAGCAGATCAATACAAAAAACACTTCACCCTCTTCCGCTCCGAAGAAAAAAGGCGGATGCGGATGCCTTATGCTGTTTATCATAATATCTGTTATCATTGCGATACTTGCAGAGACTGATTCAGCCGAATGGGCAGAATGGGCAGAGGCCATCCTTGATATTTTCAACGAGCTGATATGATCTGTCATGATCCATACCTCAGGAAGGAGCACGATTTGGTAAAAGCAGTTATCTTCGATATGGACGGAACTATTATCGACACCGAAAAGTATTACCGAGAATTCTGGCCAAAGGCTCTTGCCGAATTCGGCTATCAAATGACCGATGAACAGGTGCTTTCCATACGCAGTCTGGGACGCCCCTTTGCTCCTATGCGTTTCAGGGAATGGTACGGAGAGGATTTCGACTACTATGCTGTCAGAGACAGACGCAAGGAAATGATGGCAGAGCATATAAGAAAAGTGGGAATAACAATTAAGCCGGGAGCTGTGGAAATACTCACCGAACTGAAAATGCGGGGTATTCCTGCAGCAATAGCCACAGCATCGGATATGGAGCGAACCGAGAAATACCTTGAAGAGGTTGGTCTGAAAGGGTATTTCAGCAAGCTTATCAGTGCAGTAATGGTAAAGGAGGGCAAGCCCTCCCCGGATATATATCTGTATGCCTGCGAACAGCTTGGTCTCAGACCCGAAGAATGCATAGCCGTGGAGGATTCCCCTAACGGAATAATCTCCGCATATAAAGCAGGCTGCAGGGTGATAATGGTTCCCGATCAGACCCCGCCGGACGACAGTATTTCGGGCTATCTTTATGCTTGTGCAGATACGCTGGATAAAATTGCAGATTATCTTGATTAATTGGGTCAAATACGAAATCATACATATAATAAAAAAATGATAAACGGGCTGCTGCATCAATGATGCAGCAGCCCGTTTTACTTATAGGTAATACTAATAACTAATACTAAGGAACCACTGATTAAATCTCACCTAAAGGCTTGGCACGCATCTTGCTTACATACCGGATTTATTCAGTGCTTCCTTAATCCCCCTTTGTTCTGTAGATAAAGTTGGTACAATTATAGCTGCCAAATTTATCTGCAGATTAAAGGGGGATCAGTATAAGTCAATGTGTAGTATTAAGCTTGCTGCCCTTGTTCACATCAATGGCAGTAGCTCCGAAATAATTGACCACACGCTTGCCCTGTGCAGCCTTGGTCATTTCATCATAGACCTCATCACGCATATCCATGAATCGCTGAACTGCTATTCTGTCATTCTGCTTGATGATATCGCTGAGCCTTCTGATCTCTCCTATCTTATTCTGCAGGTCATTAAGCTCTCCCGAAAGGTCAGATATCTCCTCGAAGCTCAGGATCCTGTTTATAGTATCCCTTCGCTCAATGGACTGTTCGCTGACAAGCTTTCTCATCTCTACGGAAATACCGTCAACTGCAGTTATAATCTCCTGACGCTTGGCGATAAGGTCGCCTACGCCGTCTATGTCCTCATAGATCATTCTTGAAGTAATGTCATTATACCTCTTGAGATGCTCTATCTTTTCATCTATCAAATCAAGCAGTCTCGGATTCATATGATATCCTTTCCGATACGCATCCGTCTTCCTTATCTGGCTGTCTTGCTTGCCTCGAAGAATGCGTCTCTTATTTCCTGAAACATGGGTATCAGCGTTCTGAGCAGCTCCGCATCCTTCTTCACATTTGCCTTTACCAGTGTTTCACGGAAATACTGGTAAAGTGTGGAGAGAGTATCTGATATCTCATACTTGACCTTAAGATTAGCATCCAGCGTGTCAACTATCTCGCTTACCCTTGTGATGGAGTTATGTGCCTTGGGAATATTCTTTTCCTCAATGTATATTATTGCCTTGTTCAGCTCAAGGATCGCCTTGTCATAAAGAGCAATGAGAAGCTGTGCCGGGGTCATTGTCGTGACCGAACGCTGCATATATTTCTGATATGGATTCATTTTATACCCCCGCTGACTTTATTACGAGCTTGAGCCTGTCAGACTTGTTCCGAACAGTGACATAGACTGATTGTTCATATTGCTGATATATGTTTCAAGAGTAGAATATCTGCTCCAGAGCGTGTTCTGCTGATTCTCGTATCTCTCCTGCATCTTTTCTATGATATCCTGGAGGCTGGAGATCTGGGAATAGAGCGTATTCTTAGTCTCGGAACGTGTATCCTTTACACCTGCTACGCTGGTAAGGATACCCTTGGGGAAGCCGCGTGAGGTAGTGCTGGTATCAATAGCGGAATTAACAGCGTTATTAAGCCTTATTGCAAGACCGTTTTCACTGTCTGTGAAGAACTTGGCTATATCATCGCCGTACTCTTCAAGAGCAGCATCCAGCTTGCTCTCGTCATCTATCTTCAGCTTGCCGTACTCATCAATGTCGCTTTCCGTATCAATACCCATAGACAGGAGAGATTTGCCGTCAACAGCAGCTCCGCTGATAGCATTTCTCAGCTCATTGAATACTCTTGTGAGGGTTGAATCGTGGTAAAGCAGACCCTGCTTTGCCTTCTCGTTCCATTTGTCGATCTCGTCCTGCTCCATTTCCTCCTCCTGTTCCTCGGTAAGGGGGTCGAAATATTCTCCGCTCTCCTTGGGACGAGAGGTATCAAGTTCTTTATGAACCGTATCAAGGAGGAGGTTATATGCTTCTATGAACTCCTTTATAGTATCCTTGATCTTGCTTGTATCCTTGGAAATATTTACTGTGATCTCCTCAGCGGTGCCTGCTGCAATATCGTTCTCATCGAATTCCTTCACATCACCGATGTTGAAGGTGCTGCCCTCAACGCTGAAAGCATTGGTTGTGCTCTCAAGGGTTACGCCGTTGATAGTCATCTGAGCGTTTGAACCGTGGAATTTCATTCCACCCACATTGCCCTCGCCTACCAGCTCTGTTCTTCCGAAGAAGGTTGTGGCAGCTGTTTCCGCTGCGGAATTTGCGGCTGTGAGAACATGATTGCCTGTAACGCTGAGAGTACCTGTGGATTCATCGTAATTGAAGTATCCCGAATCCTTAAGGTCCTGGAATGTAACCTTTCCGTCGGAGCCTGTTATTGTGACCTCATTGCCATTTTCATCAGTGAACTTAAGGGTTTCTTCGTAAGCAAAGGTCCTGTCCGATGTATAGTAGGTCTCAGTAAAGTTGGAAACATTTCCGTCCAGATCGGTGTGTCCTGTAGGTGCAAGTGAAATGCTTCCCGATGCTGATGCAGAGACAGCCTCATCCGCTGCGGGCTTGAAGGTGATAGATGCTGTTCCGTCTGCGGATGTAACGGAGAAGGTACCGTTTCCCTCGGGGAATGAGCTTTTGTAAGCAGCATTGAGAGCAGCTGCGTATTCATCGTTTGTATATTCTTTGTACTTCTTTTCGATTCCCAGCTCTTCCATCTGCTCGTCAGCGGTCTTATCCACATCAACGCCGTTTATCTTAACAGTTCCGTCCTTAGCAACGAACATCAGCTCGGTGAATGTGCCGTCATCGTTCTTCTTGGAATATGCTGTACCTCCGTCCTGAGCATATGCGTATACATCGCCGTCAGCATTTTTGTAAAGCTTAGCATCGATCTCATCGCTGTTTTCATCAAGCTTGATCTTTTCCGTAGCCTGCTTCTGACGAAGCTCGACAGTAAGCTCCTTGCCGTTGATAACAAGCTTATCGTCCGATGCGAAGCCTGTGGCAGAGGCTGTAAATACGAATTCATCTGTATCGAATACAGTCTTGTCGGAAATGCCTCTTGCGATAGTAGGCTCAGTGCCCAGCTGATCGGAACCGATATTGAAAAGGGAGTTCAGAAGATTTCCGCTTGACTGGGAAATATCCACTTCCTTGCCTGCACCTGTTTCCTTTGACTGAATGGAGAAGCTCTGTTTCAGAGTATCAAAGGATATCTGCACTCCTGCATCGGACTTATTGATGGTATTCATCATGTCCTTGATTGTTGTATCCCTATCAAAGCTGAAATCAGTGCCATTGATCGTAATGGAGAACTCATTTCCCCGAAGCTCCTGTGCAAAATCAACGCTGCCCAGCTTAGATGTTGTTGACAGCCTGTTGGATGCGTCATTCTGCAGACCTACTGCATTGCTGTATCCTACTGTAAACACGTGAGAGACCTTATCGTCAGCTGCGTTCTCAATGGTCAGCTTGTCTGTGCCGTCCTTGAATGAGAACTTTGCTGCAGAAATGCCGCTGAATGAATCATTAAGAGCGGTAAGGAAGTTATCCTTGGCATTAGCACCGCCCTCAAAGGTGATATTCTTTGTTGTTCCGTCAAGAGTGACCTTGACTGTATTGCTTCCTGCATCAGCATTGGAGAAATCCAGCTCAACAGTACCTGCAGACGCCTTTGTTCCCTCAAGCTTAGCTGCAGAAGCCTGCTTGACGGAGGTAATGGAATACTTGCCCGCAACAGCAGCTGATGAAGCTGCAACAGAGAGGGACTCATCGGAGGATTCAGCCTTGTTTGCCTTCATTACGGCATTTGCTCTGATAGAGTTGGGAGAAGTGATCTTAAGATACTTATCCTGGAAGTTGGAAAGTGTGCTTATGATATTTCTGTAAGCCTCCTGCTTCCAGGTAAGAGTCTGGAGCTTCTGCTTTCTGGTATTAATTGAATTCTTTGTATTAGCTGTGGCAGCTTTGATAAGTGACTCAGTATCGAGACCTGATACAAGACCCGACATTCTGGTGATATCAGATACACTTGACATATTAATTCCATCCTTTCTTACTTTTTTTCGGACCCGCCGATATTATTGAGAGGATTCGGGGTCCCTGTAAAAAAGCTGTTCATGAAATCTACGGACACCTTATTTACAGCAGCCTGCATATTGAATCTTTCCGACTCGTAAAGCTCGGAGCGTATGATCTTTACATCTCTGGGAGCATCGATACCCACTCTAACCTTATCCTTGGAGGCTTCGATAATGGATATCCTGATGTCTTCCCCTATAAGAAAGCTTTCGCCTTGTTTTCTTGAGATAATAAGCATATCAGCCGTCCCCCTTTGCATCGGTTTTCGCAAAAACGGGGAACTTTATGGGATAATCATTTTCGGCGATGACCTGTGCAGCCTTAAGGTTATCAGTGTTCAGGATTATAGGACTTTTCATATTCACGGTTGCGTCCATATAATTCTCGGGAATGACTGATATCACAAAAAACTGCAGCTGTGAATCCTTGGTTATTTCCAGTGCCTTAACATCTTCATCGGGAACTGCAACAGCATAATCCCTGCAGAACTCATAGGGATCAAAGAGGATAAAGCACAGACCGGGATTCTCGGCACTCTGGAGCCATACCGGGAATTTGCCGTCACCCAGCGGAGTTATAATAATATATTTCGTGTATTCCTCAAAGGCGAAAATACCTTTGGGAAATTCGATTATCTGATCGGGTGAAACTTCGATCTCGTCGAAATCTCTTGTTCTTATCCTGATAAGATTTTTCTGGAGCTGCATATTTTCTGCCGCCTTTCCCGGAATCATCCGCTGTTATTCAGGCAAACTCATCCTTTGTAATTCGGGTTTGCACTTCTTGGAAAATATATAGGCTCGCCTACGTATTCTATCTCTACCTTAGGAAGCTGGTTCACAATGAACTCAACGC
The DNA here is from genome assembly GCA_051882495.1 of Huintestinicola sp. Lineage (GTDB taxonomy): Bacteria > Bacillota > Clostridia > Oscillospirales > Ruminococcaceae > Huintestinicola. The sequence continues at coordinate 23,960 of JBJERX010000115.1, forward strand.
TTCCGGGTACGAATTCCATCTCGGGTCTCATATTTGTATCCCAGTCCATACTGAGCTTATCTGCTGTGTAATTGATGCTGAGCGTTCCGCCTGACCATGAGATATCGGGAGATTCCTTGGGAAGGAAATCCATGATAGTTCCAAGTGTAGCGGCTGCCTTTGATCTTGCAAGAGCCGATTCGGTGGTCTCCATATCAGCAAGAGCATCGCCCTCGCTTGCAATGGTGGCAACTGCCTGATAGGCAACACTTATGCCCTTCTGAGCCTCATCCTTAGCAAAGGTGTCGATATTCTTATGTCCATAGCCCAGGCTCTCTCTGGATGCGGTACTGTCGATATTGACACGGATAGGATCCGCTTTTATCTGCATATTGCCGCCGTCCCTGGATATCTGGACTGTTGGTGCTGTATTTCCTGTTTTAAGCTCCGCCCTTGTAACGTTGATCTCCACATTAATGGGCACCGATGAAATTTTCAGCAGCTGACTCATAAAAAACACCCCTTAACATAATCATCAAATAAAATCAAACAGGCTCTTGGGAAGGGAGCTGGTACCCATTGCAAGAGTAGCATTGTATGCTGCTTCTGCGGACTTCCAGTTTGTGATCTCCTCTGTGAGGTCGGCTCCTTCCAGGTCGTTCTGCTTCTCGCTGAGGCTGAGCCTGTAGGTTTCGTTTTTATTGAGTATGAAATCCAGATTTATCTGCTGGATCCCCAGATCTGTAATGCTGTTGAGGACCGTTCCCCTTGCCGCTTCAAGCTTGTCGATGTATTTGTTGGCTTCGTCAAGATCGCCGTTCTTCAAAGCAGTTGCAGCGTCGAATACCATCTGAATGATATTCTGTGTATCCCCTTCATCATCTGTACCGCAGCCTGTGAACTTGACACCGTTGAGTGAGATATCAAGAGCTGTGGAATCTATCTTCTTGGGATCGTAATTGATGCCCAGACCGATGTCAACGTAAATATGTCCTGCACCGGGGAAATCGTCTGCCGTTCCGAGAGCAGCAGCCGAGGGAGTTGAGTTAATAGTCTTTGTTTCCACCAAAGTTCCGTTCTCATCGTAATACTCCACGGTTCCGCCCTTGACCGCATTGATAAGGTCGGCACCCTCCATGTTAACGGGGATGTCATTGTAGCAGACCACCTTGGATGTAGCCTCGTCTCCTGTTGCTGCGAGACTTCCGAAGTTATATACTGTTCCGTCAGCACCTGTTACCTTAACTCCCGCATATGCTGTGAAGGGAGTCTTGTCGTTGCTTAGTGCACCGAACATCTGACGCTCGGCAAAATCCAGGTTCATGTCCGACATTATATGCTCTGCCATCTGGTCGATCTCCTGAGCAAGGATATCAAACTCTGTCTGGCTTTTTGTATCCTGAGCAGAGAGAAGCTTCTCCTGGATATTCAGATATGTGCTGTTTGCAATATCGTAAAGGGATTCCTCAGCACCCTTAAACAGCTCCTGAGCTGTTTTTGCATTGTTGTCGTATATGTCCAGGTTTTCAAGGGACTTTCTCACGTGAGCTGCCTTGGCTGCGGATACGCTGTCCTCGGACGCACGGTTGTACTTTCTCTGAGTCTGGATCCTGTCTATGATCTTCAGCTGATTTTCCAGAGCAGAATTTGTATTTTTGAGAAAGTGATCGCGGTACGCATTAGTTGTAATTCTCACTTCTGTTCATCTCCTAATCATTATAATCCGCATACGCCTGTGCCGTTGATGAGCTTTTCAAGGCACTGGTCAAGGGAAGTTATCATTCTTGAGATAGCGTTATACCACTTCTGGTAGTTCATCATGTTAACGCCCTCTTCATCCATGCTTACACCCATTACTTCCTCACGGGCACTTGAAACGCTTGTAAGCATTGTGGTGGTGGAATCGAAGTTGCCCAGCTCATATTCAAGCTGAGAACCAAGGGTGTTACCGTAGAATGCTACAAATTCCTCGTAAGTATATTCACTTGGCTCCTTGCCGAAATCATGCTTGGATTCAAACTGATTAAGTATCTTGTTTACCCAGTCATTGGACAGCTCCTGATAATCAAGGATATCCTTGTAGCTGCCGTCAGCCTCCTTTGTCATTTCGGGATGAACGCATCTGATGGGCTTATCTCTCCAGATATCCGCAACCTTAAGGTTTGCGATCTCGTCGGTGCCGTTATACTCGAACATTTTGAAAGGCTCATAGCCGGCAGTGGTCTCATATGTCTTGTTTACATCGGCATAGATACTGTTAAAGCCTTCAACTATTGTTCTTGCAAGACTTCTCAGTGTCTCGGAATAATACTTGACGCCCTTGTAATCATTTTCGTTTGCATCAGCATAGGCTTCGCCCTTGCCGTTATACATATCGAAAAGTCCCTCAATAGTTCCCGATTCAAGAGTATCTGTCTTTTCATCAATGCTTATAGCATAGCTGGGAACGTCCTTGCCCTGCTCAATAAGATGCTCCTTGAAGATGGGGTCATAATCGGCGGGGAACTTATCCATGATCTCACGCTCATAGCGGAAAGCTCTTTCAACGTCGCAGTTCTCCACAAGTCTGTTCAGCTCTGCCACCATGTTATTGTATGTATCCTTATCGGCACCCGTAAGAGTAGTGGTCGCCGGTCTTTCGGTCTTTATCCACTGCTTCTCGGTATTCATATTGCTGACATAGAACTCTGTGAAGCCCTCTACCTGTATCTCAAAGCCATCCTCGTCATAGATATTGCTGCCGTCCTTAAGGCTCATCCAGTCCTGGACCTCCTTTGCAGGCTCGGAGGAAACTACCGTGGGATCGGAATAATAGAACTTCTGTTCATCTGTAAAGTACACCTTTACTGCATTTCCGGCGGTATCGGTAAAGCCGCCCATTCCGTCGGAAACAAGGTCAAGAAGCTTTCCGTTCTCATCAAAGAGAGGAGTTCCCGCAGCGGGAGGATTGGAGGTTATAACCTTGCCCTTATCGTCATAGAATGTGCTTGTTTTCTGGAAGTAAGCCTTGACAGCCTGAGGCGGATCGGACTTTGTATCCGTAACCGAATCCTTTGCGTTAAGAACAAACTTAACATCTGTCTTTGCGTACTGATCCTTGTGGACCAGGGTCTTGTCACCGAATTCAACAGTGAACGCACCCTCGGGATCCTCGGTCACGGTAATATTCAAATACTGTGAAAGCTCATCCGCAAGGTTATTGAAATCATCCTTAAGCTCCAGAGGGCCGTACATCACATCTGCCACGTAATTATTGCGGGTAGCCATTACGTCATTCATCTGAACATAAGCGTCCTCGATCTGCTTATTCAGGGATGCCATTTCCTTAAGGATGGCATTTATTCTCTTATCTGTATTCTCAACGTCACTCTTTACGGATGTGCTGATATCATTTATTCTTACGTCGAAATTCTGGAGAACGTTGATAACGCTCTGTGCAGAGCTTACGCATATATTTGCGAGATCGTTTCTGTCAGTTCCCGTTACGGAAAAATTCTGGAAGTTTTCCTTGAGATTTCCAAGGATAGCGGCAAGACCTGTATCCGCATTCTCAACATCATCAAGAACATCCTCGATATCGGCGAGGACAGTAGTCTTTGCTCCTCTGTCGCAAAGTTCTGCATTATACTTTCTTACCTTTGCGTCAAGGAGCTTATCACGTATCTGTGTAACGCCTATAGCGTCCGCACCCTTGCCTGCAAGAGAAACGCTTGTATTATATCCAAGGCTTCCCTTTGTATTTGCTACCGAGCATATATCCAGTCTCTGACGGGAATAGCCTGCTGTGTCTATATTTGATATATTATGACCTGTTATGTCAAGTCCCTTCTGGGCGAGCTGCAATGCGTCACGCTGAACATAAAGGCCGAAAAAGCTTGATGCCATTTTAAATTCATTCCTTTCCCAACGCTATACTATCTGTATATTTTAACCGGATTATACATTTCTGGAAAGAGCCGAGCTTGTTACGCTTTCCTTGCGGACTCCTCCCCTGCCGTCATAGGTATCCAGTTCACCTACACGGGTGCGTATCTTTTTAAGTCTTTCCGTAACGATAATATTGGCTGTGTCATTTATCTCCTTTATCTTGGAGACCATATCGGAAAGCTCATTGTATTTTTCCTCAAGAGGTGCCTTATACTGCTCGGGTGCTTCATCAATGATCTGTCTGAAGGTCTTGCCCGCATCACTGCCGAAAAGCTTCAGACGCTTTGTTTCCAGAGCGTTTGTTTTCATTATGAGAGCCTGCTCCGTTGAAAGTGAATTCGTAAGCTTTTCGATATCGTCCTTGTTTATCATATCAAGCTTGGAATATTCAAATTTCAGGAAGCTGCGGTAATGACCGTTATATTCCTTAAAGAATTCAAGCAGTCCAGAATAATCCATATTGATTTTCCTTTCACCCGGCGGTATAACGCCGTAATCAGATAATTCCGAGGATAGCGGATGCTACATCCTCTGCGGGTATATTGTATGTTCCGCTTGAAACAGCAGCCTTAAGCTCGCTTATCCTTGCGGTGGATGCGGAGTCTGCTGTCTTCTGTGCGTACTTGAGAGCGTCGGCAAAGGGTGCTCTTGCAGCTGAGGAAAACTCTGCTTTATCTGTATTTGAAGCTGATTTTCTTTCGCTGCTGCGGACAGGCTTATTAAGGGAATCTGCCGAATATCTGTAAGCATTCAGAGCCGCTAAATTCTTTATTTCCATAGAGATCACTGTTCCTTTCTGCATTCTGCACATATTTTTATCTGTACGCACAGCATGGCGTACAAATACTACTTCTCATGTTATATATCGGCAGATCCATTACATAACTTTAGCAAATAAGAAAGAATTTTTCTCTGAGTTTTCTATAATACAAAAGCGGCTGCAAACAGCAGCCGCTGATATATGACCTATCGATCAGATCCTTACATTTCCGGAGGGGCGGGATATAGTAGTTGTCTCCTCCCCGGTCTCCTCCTCGGAGGGTGCAGTTGTCTCCGCAGGCTCGCTTTCGGAAGGATCGGTTCCGCTGTCTGAGCTGCTTTCATCAGCCTCGCCGGTATCCGAAGTCCCGGTGCTTTCCTCCTCCGTATCCGGAGCGGGAGAGGTAGTTTCCGTTGTATCCTCTTCCTCGGCTACAGGCACCTCGGTCACTGCTGCAGCTTCCTCGGTGGTTGTCCTTGGCATGGTTTCGGATGTTGCCGGAGCAGTTGTGGTAGTCTCCGGAGGCTTTGCGGTGGTAGTCGCAGCGGTGGTTACTGTTGTCACGGAAGTTACCGCAGGCATATCATTTCCTCTCAGGTTGACAGCCTGCTGTGACGGCTTCTGGCTGCCCTCACCCACATAGGTTATAGGGTCAATGTAGCGTCCGTCCTTACGCACCTCGAAGTGAAGATGATTTCCTGTGGAATCTCCCGTACTTCCCACGTATCCGATAAGCTGACCCTGCTTTACATAATCACCCAGCTGAGCCGCAAGCTCTGCCTGATGTGCATATACCGTCAGATTTCCGTCATCATTCTGTATCTCGATAACATTGCCGTAGCCGCCGTTCCAGCCTGTTGCAGACTTGGTGACCGTTCCGCTTGCGGCAGCATAAATAGCTGTTCCGTAGGGTGCTGCGATGTCGATGCCCTTATGGCCTCGTCCGTCGCCCTGATATGCTGAGATATATCCGCCGTCAACAGGCCATGTATATTCGCCGCTGCCCTTGTCACTGCTGAACTGAGGAGCATTGTAGTTGACAGGCTGACCGCCTGTGCCTATACGGACAATACGTGCTACAGGCTGATCTACAACAGAAGTATCCGGAATTATAGATTTCCTTATTATGGAGCCGTCACGGTAGGTCACAAGTGCCTTGCCTCGCTTTTCACCGTTCTGACCCTCAACCTCTACTATCTCCTGCCCCTTTTTGAGAGCGGGGTCCTGAATATATATGGTCTCGTATTCCAGAGTTTTTCTGTAATCAGCCTGCTTCTGATACTCCACCTGCAGATAAGGCACTTCGGATTTGAACTGGATAAGCGTTCCCACACGGAGGATGCTGTGCTCCAGATCTTCGATGACCTTTCCGTTATATGTAGCGTAGCAGCTGCTTATCTCCTCCAGGGTCATGCCCTTTGCATCAGCGATCTTGAGAAGATAGTCACCCTCCTGCACCTCATAATACTCGGGTGCAGATTCATATCCCGTAAGTATCTTTATGATCTCCTGCTGACCAACGATATCCGACGGGTCAACATACTCCTCGATATCATATTCAACGTCCTTATCAAAGAAAACAGCTACGTAGGACGGGTCATCATAGCCCTCCTTAAGCCGGTCAAGAGCCTGTTCGATAGCCTCATAGGAACGCACCGCACCAAGGAACTGACCGTCAACTCGGACGCCGTATGCCTTGATCTTATTGCCGTGAAGCTCTGCTTCCTCCTCTGCTGCTTCCTGAGCGGCAACAGCGTCAAGATCGATCTCATCATACCTGCCGGCTATCTGTGCTTCCATCCTGCCTGCCAGTGCAGCTTCATCCAGAACCTTATCATTGAAGGAAAGGGGCTTGACCGAAACAGACGCATTAACAAAGTAATCCTTGCCGATATCGTAATATTCTATCCTGTTGGCAACGAGCTTCTGTGCATCACTGAGGACATTGTCCCCCGCAATGATGCCCATTTCCTCGCCGTTGTATTCTACGGAAACAACATAATTGGTAGCCATATTTGACCGAATAACCAATACCAGTGCCGCAAGGGAGATCAGAGGGAATATGACATTGAAAATGGCCGCTGCAGGACTGCCCTTACGCTTTGCAGCCAGCCGCATCTCACGATACTGCATATACGCTGCCTTTTTAAAGCCGAACATTTTTCTGCGGTGAGCAAATCTCTTTGCATTCTCCTCATTTTCTTCCGCTGTATGTACGATACGTGCCAGAGGACGTCTGATCATGCCGAGCAGGAATGATACAAGGTCATTTTTCAGCGGAGACGCCGCCTTTGACATAGCCTTTTTCAGTCTTCTGCCCGAACTGCCAAGGAGCGAAGCAACTGTCAGTATAACATTACAGGTATTGCTTCCGAACCACTCGATCAGCCCGAAGAGCTCTTTGAGGATATCCCTTTTCCCGTTCATCATGATCATCTCCTTTCTGTTACGATTGATCCAAAGATTAAGTGTCCCGTGCAAAAAAGTTACAAAGCGGTTACACCACGTAATAATTATACCTGATACAGCAAAAAAATCAACGGGATTTTGTTAATTCTGTAGATTATTACAATCTATTTGGCAATATGCACAAGATAACCCCTTATATTTAGGGACCATTCTGCGAAATCACAATAAGAAAAAGGAAGATTTATGTAATACAGCTTTATTTTTTCGGCATTTTACCATGTATAAAAAATGCACAAAAGAATTTTCCCATGCGGTGCAGACAAAGAATGAAGCAACAGATCCTCCCGCATTTTCCCGTTTCCGATGCAGGAGAACAGCCCTGAGCATCAAAAAAAGTGATGAAACAATATGCATTTTTTCCACATCATTCTCCTTGACATATAGAAAGTATAATGATATAATATATAACAAGCTATATATTTTGTTGTATTACAACATAAATTTCACATAAATAGCTGACATCATGTTTATATATAACAAACATCGGGTTTTCTCGGGGGATATGAGGGGTTTATTATGACAGAAAGCGATCATCAGCTTGCGATCAATATAAATATGCTTGCAAGGCAGCTTGACCTGAGCCTCAGCCGGGAGCTTGAAAGCATGGGACTGACCCTTACTCAGTATCGTGTGCTTGCATTTCTCGGACAGAGCAAAAACGAAAAAACAGTGGTTCAGCGGGACATAGAAAAGAACTTCATGCTCACTAATCCCGCTGTATCAGGAATTCTTGACCGTCTGGAAGCCAAAGGGCTCGTCTCACGCAAGGTATCCTCCTCCGATTCACGGCGAAAAGAGATAACCCTCACCGAAGAGGGCATCAGACTTATCGGAATGATCGAAGGAAATGCCCGGTGCGGAAAACGCCGTGTGCTGTCAGGCATATCTGAAAGTGAGCTTGAAGTATTCGGGCATGTGTTGTCAGTCATGCTCGATAATATTACTTCGTCAAATGAGCAGAACTGACACTGCTGTCCCGTGGAAAGGATGATGTTTTATGGCAAAAACTGCGGTGCTTTACAAGACCCGATTCGGATGCAGCAAGACCTATGCTGACTACATCGCCAAAGCACTGAAGGCGGATATTTATGAAGCAGATAAGGTAAAGGAAGAAAAGCTTATTCCCTACTCTACTATTGTTATGTGCGGAGGAGTATATAACGACGAGTGGTCATGTGCCAAGCCCTTGGGAAGATTCCGCAACCTGTTCAGCGGAAAGAATCTTGTTCTGCTGATGTCTGTCTGGAATGACGCTCCCGAAAAGCTGTCCTCAGCCGAGCTTAAGTCTGAATATCTGAATGGCATTGTAATATCCCCTGACAAGATCTTTGCCGTTAAGGGCAGCATTGACAAATCCAAGCTGACCTTTGGTGACAAGCTTACCCTGAAATCACGTAAAAAGAAGATACAGTCAAAGGAAGCCAAGACCAATAACGATTTCAGCATCTTAGGCATTATCGACGGATATTCGGGGGGAGCTGACACAAGCTCCGCAGACCCTATTATCGAATATATAAAGACTCTTAACGGCTGATTTATACTATCAGCATTACATCAGAAATGCCAGCAATATAAGAATTATTCCGCTTACAGCACCTGCCGGGACACGCTTCCCGCCGGTGCGGGCGGATATTTTTATGCCTGTATGATAGCCTGCCCTGACGGATACAAAGCCCCAGACCAGAGAAACTAAAAACACCCATACTCCCCTCATTCCGCCAAGCCCCGCTCCAAGCCCCGACACAGCCGAATCCGCTGACAAGGCAAAGCCCATGACCAGTGCTTCCCTTACAGATATGCTCCGTGACAGATCACTGTCGGCGGATGCTCCGTCGGAGATCAGCCTGAAGGACAGTGTCTCCTTTCGGGAAGAAAACAGCTTTTTTATACTGTCACCGAATATTTCTCTCAGTCCCATGACAGCAAGAATCATTCTGGCAGCAAGAACTGCCGCCGGAGCCGAAATGAAAGCCGCCGCCGCTCCCGACAAGGATGAAGCTGCCCACAGAACAGCCGCACCCGTAACAACAGCTGCCAGTGACGATCGCATAGGGAGCTTTATCCCGGAAGCACCGATGCCCACAGCAGCAGCAAAAATATCCGCCGAGGTAGCTGCCCCGATCAGCAGCAGAGAATACATATCCATAGCAGTCCTCCATTGGCAGAAACTCATATCTCAGGAGTTAGCCTTACGGCAGTTCCTTATGCTAATAACCATTTGTCCATAGGTTATACTAATTCTAAATCGTTCTATAGACAAAGCCGACAGATAGAATAAGTCCAGTCTAGGAAAGCGACCGCAGGCGGGCTTTTGCCCGGCAAGGGAGCTTGACGACGAATGGGCTTATTCTAGCCGAGGATTTGTCTATAGGTTGGTTTAGAATTAGTATTAAATGGTTATCAGAGAATCACTGAATAGATCACGCCTAAAGGCTTGGCACGCATCTTGCTTGCATACCAGATTTATTCGGTGCTTTCTTAGTATTAATTCTCATTATTATATGCTAAAGGCTTCCGGGCTGTTAATCCCGTAGGAATGATAGTAAATGATGGCAGTATACCGCAGATTGTGAACCCGTCAATTTATTTCGATCTACATATCACTTTATCAGGATCTATATCAGCCAACACTATGGTAACACTTCACATCAACACCACAATAAATCAGCCCTATTGCTGAAAAAACAGTGCATTCCCCCCTAATAATCACTGCTCCAAGCTCTGATAATGCCATCCAAAATGACCATTGTCAGGAACCACTGTTCCCGATAGCAATCGTTAACAAATGTTAACATTTTGTTATTAAATATTCTGAAAAGTGTTTTCAACGCAAACACCGAAATCTATCTTGACATGCAATTATTGTTATGTTATGATGTATGTAAGTAAAAATGGTCTTTTTTGCAGTTCTTAATAGTCTAAAGGGCTGCATCGGAGGGTATTCGGTTTATGGCTATCAAAGAAAGAGTGCTCGAGATA
>JBJERX010000116.1:0-2014 GCA_051882495.1 Huintestinicola sp.
AGAAAAGAACTCATCAGAAAGATGAAAACTGCGTACTTCAAGGAGTTTTTCCGACAGGGACTTATTTCCGAAGCTCAGCTTGAGTTCCTTCTGAACGAAAACAAGGAAGAACACCCTAAATCCGCAGCTTGAAAATTTTTCCCCTGCACATTATATTTTTCCCTTGAAAATAATCCGTTCTTGTGGTAAAATAGATGTGCAGGGGAATGTTTTTGAAATCTATGAAGAACATTCCCGATCAATCGGGAGAGGAGGTATAATGAACAAACTCAGAGTTGCGGCATATTGCCGAGTAAGCACCAATATGGAGGATCAGCTTCATTCTCTTGACGCACAGAGAAAATATTTTGCGGACTATATCATCAGCCATGGTGACTACACTCTTATCGAGGTCTATTATGACGAGGGCATAACGGGTACTTCCGTAAAAAAGCGTGACGGCTTTAATCGTATGATCGCAGACTGCGAAGAAGGTAAAATTGATCTTATCCTTACCAAAGAGGTCAGCAGATTTGCAAGAAATACCGTCGATACTCTCTGCTACACCCGCAGGCTTTCCGAACTGAATGTAGGCGTTATCTTCACAAACGACGGCATTGATACTCGTGACAAGGACGGTGAGCTTCGCTTATCAATTATGGCAAGCATTGCACAGGAGGAGAGCCACAAAATTTCCGAACGTACCAAATGGGGTATGCGCCGTAAGATGGAAGACGGTGTTGTACTTGGAACAGGGCGTGTGTATGGATATACATTATCTCCGGACGGAAAAATGGTGATTGTTGAAGATGAAGCCGAGGTTGTCCGCAGTATTTTCAGCTATTATCTTTATGACGGAATGGGCGGCACCAAGATCGCACAGGAGCTTAACAGCAAAGGTATTCCCACACTTAAAGGCAGGTTGTGGGGACAGCAGACGATTATCCGAATGCTCCGAAATGAAAAGTATGTTGGAGACCTTACTCAGTGGAAGGTATGCTGCACAAATTATCTTACCAAGAAAACCGAAACCAACAGAGGAAATCACCCCGATATGCCGCTTATCACCATAAAAAATCATCACGAACCCATTGTTACAAGAGAGGTCTGGGACGGCGTTCAGCGTGAAATTGAAAGGCGTGGCAAGGCTACTCGGGAGGGCAGGAAGCACTCCAACACCTATTGGCACAGCGGAAAGGTCTTTTGTGCATTATGCGGAAAGCCTTACAACATTGTGGGAATCAAAAAGCTCAACAGCCGAGGATTAAGGTGCTCAAACAGAGCAATATTCGGAAAAGTTGTTCAGATCGACAGCAACGGTGACAGTGTGGGCTGCCCGAATAACAGCATCAATATTCACGTTCTTGAAGCCTGCATGAAGCAGGTGGTTGAGAGTATTCAGACTTCGAGGGAAGAGATAACCGCTTCACTGCTTGAGGACATCAAGTCATCGCAGACCGCAGCGCCTCAGAAGAACGTTGACAGTCTGAAAGCCGAAATCGAAAAGCTTGAAAGCAAAAAGACCAAGGCTATTGACCTTATGATCGAGGGACTTATCGGCAAGGATGACCTTAGAAAGCAGACGGAGTTTTACGACAGCGAGATCGCAAAAATCACCGCCGAAATATCCGACAGCATTGACATAAATGCACGGAACAACAAGCAGATAAAGTCTATACGGGAGTTCATTGAAAAAGTCAATGCAACCGAAAATATTGATTCGGATAACACAGATATTTACGGCGAGCTTACCGAAAAGATCATCGTAAACAATGATAATTCCGTTGATATTTTTCTGAACTGTGTTCCCTTTGCTTTTCACGTTTCTTATCACGTTGAGAAATACACCCGCATTGGTAAATACGATATTTTTATTGATAGCTGCAAGGTTGTGGCTTAGTAGTTATTGAGTGTTATTTTGGCATGGAAAGGTATGCCAAGGATTGTTCCAAGAAGATACGTGCCGTTATGAAAATGAAGGCTCAGCGTGGTGACTGTCTTACGGGAATGGCTCCCTACGGATATATGAAGGATC
>JBJERX010000117.1:0-8147 GCA_051882495.1 Huintestinicola sp.
CAAGACGGAATTTGTCAAGGGGTCTTTCTGCAAAAGTTACAAATTGTTCAACAAAATATGTCAACAAGCCATTTAGAGCAGCTCTCAAAAGTGAGAACTGCTCTAAATTGGCTTTACTCATTCAAGCTCAAAACATACCGAGAACCTTTCTCGGTCTTTTCATGACTACGAAAGCCTACGCTCTCAAAGCACTTTTGTGAACCGATGTTGAAATCGTAGATTTCGCCAACATACAGCTTATCATATCCCATCGCTTTGCCACGCTCGACGAGGGCAGATACAACCTTTTTACCAATACCTTTTCCACGGTATTCACGCTCACCGATCACGATTGGCATATCCTCTTGCCAAAAGGTCACATCACCAATCGGTTTCCATTCGCCGTTCTCATTGACTTCGATAAAATACAGCTCGCCTTTACCATTAAGATAGTTATACATATTAGTCAAGGTTTCGTAGGAATACGGTTCAGCTTTACCATCAACAAGAAGAACCGTTTCGGGGTCTTGATACCACGCAAAGGCAAAATCATAATTGCCGTCAAAACGGCGGAGGCAGAGAGTTTCTTCGATCTGTAGCACGTTGTTTATGTAGCTGACAAAATCCTTTTCAACTAATTCATAATCGACCGATGATTGAAGCCGTCCGAGCTGATCTTTCCAAGAATCAATATTGGTTCTCACCTTGCGGAAGCCAAGGGATTCATAAACGTGCTGCGCTCTTGTGTTTGTTAAGTTGGCATCGAGGACGATTTTGGAATAGCCATTTTTGAACAGCCAACCGATCAGCATACTCAAAGCTTTTCTTCCGACACCACGGTTCTGACAATCGGTTTCGCAGATCTTAATTCCGATTTCTGCAACACCGTCCGCTACGTTACGGTAATTGCACTCACCGATTAGACAGTCGCTTTCCGCAATGACCATACGACCGTTGCCAAGTCCTTCTATAACTTCTTCCTCAGTTGTTCCCAAGCCATTGGGAAAGCCGGCGTGTGCCATTACAGCACCATCATTCCACCAAGTGGTAAGCCGCTTTGCATCAGCAACCTCGGCTTGACGGATGGTTAAGTTCTCAAATTGTATTTTCATTGTATGTTGCGCTTTCTCATTTATCGTTGTTCTTCTTTTCCTTGGTAAACATCCAGCCGAAGCCGAATACACCTATCGCCATAAAGATGTGGGAAAATCTAAGGCTGAGATCAAACACAGCTTCATCACCCATACCCAAAATCATCATAATACTGAACAGTATAATTCCTATTCCTTGTAATTGTCTTTTCATACGTTTTACTTATTATAAATTCAATTCAAAAATACCGCCGTCAAACACAATATCGTTGCCGTCTGCATCCTTGTAGAACGACACCTTTTCCGTTTCAATCAGCTCAAAGCCCAAGGATTTGAGAAGCGCAACGGACGGGGTGTTATTGATTGCCGTGCCTGCAGTCAGCCTTTTGATGCCAAGCTCACGTATATAGTCACCAAGTGGCTTTCCTTTGCGTAACCCTTACCGTGGTATGCGGAGTGGAAACAGTAGCCGATCTCGTGTCCGTTTTCTCTAATGTTAAATGCACTATATCCGATAACGGTATCACCAAGGCAGATAGCAAAAAACATATGCTCGGTGCCGCTGTTTGCCCCCGCCCATTTTGTCATTCTCGCACGAACATCCTCGTCATCGGTGATATGGGGTTTATCGTACTGTGAAAGGGCGGAAGTATTGAAGTCCACCCATATTTCTTTTATGCTTTCCCAATCATCCGCTACAATGTGACGGATGGTTAGTCTTTCGGTTTTAATAATGCTCATATGACCTTTCTCCAATCATCCTCAAGCAGACCGTAGAAGTATAGGTCTGCCCAATTACCGTGATTATCCTTGGTCTGACTACGTTGGATGCCTTCAAGCTGCATCCCCAACTTCTGCATAAGACTGACGGATTTCACGGTATCAATCGCTTCGGCAAAAACCTTATGAGCGTTAAGTTCTCCAAAGGCATAGTCAATCATGGCTTTGCAAGATTCGTATGCGTATCCTTGCCGCCAAAAACTGCGGTTATAGAACCATCCCATTTCAAACATACCTTCGTCGGCTTCGTTGAACAGGATGTATCCAATCACTTTGTTGCTTTCTTTATGTACAGCTGCAACCGCACCCTTACGACCGATGCAGAAGGAAGTTAGAAATTCTTTTGTTTTTTCAAAATCGTATGCTGGTTCACAGTTCTCCATTGTTTCATCATCACCGAAGATTTCGTGCAAATCAGCGGCATCTTCCGGTGTAAAATCACGAATTATCATTCGTGTGGTTTCAATATTCATTTTATTATTCTCCCAAATCCCATTCGTACACCTTTTCGATGGTTTTATCGTCCAGCATTTTTATTATGAAATTGCCGTTCAATATCTCTTCTTTTCCATTTCTTAAAAACATCAAAAAGTACGTAGAAGTTAAATATTGTTTGTATCTTCTTGCATTATACACATTTACCCCAAGCAATTCGACGGGTTCTTCAATAATCACTTTGTTATTCGCAAGTGCCTTTGTAACTATGCGCTCTGTTTCCTCGGCATATCTCAACACCGCTTCCTTCATTGCGGAATCAGAGTTACACGAAATGTCGCCAATGCTTTCGCAGGTCGAAGTTGCTTCAAAAATTGATTTTACTTGTTCCGTAAATTGAACCGCATAAAACAGCGCGCCGGAATAATAGTTTGAAATTCTGATTGGAAAATAAAATCCACAATCGGAAAGCTGTACGGTCATAGAAGCAAACAATTCATCTGCTTTTGATGAATCAAGCTGCTTTAACGCTTGCCATTCTACATAGTTAGCACTTCCTTCAAGTTTTTCTATGCTGCTCTCATATTGGAACTCATAGGGGAATTTCTCTTGGCGGTACTTTCTGTATCTTGCGAATGTTTCAGCTTTTTCGGCATCATAACATTTGTACAAATCCAGCAACAGTTTATTCTCTCGCAACTTGATTGACAAATTTTCTTCATTGTATTGATAGTAAATTAGCGCCTTTAATTCATTAACGCAAACATCCCAATGATTTGCATATTGGAAGGCGTGGAACATTTCGTGGATGATTTTGGATGTAAGCACTGTAACATTCGGAGTACCCATAACATTCCAAATAGCAATATATTCCCCTTCATAAAAAATGGCTGTATTAGCAACAAAGTCAGAGGTTTTCTCAATATATTTGCCGTCAAAGAAACACTCGGTTTCGTTATACAATGCGAATTTTGTTGGTGCAAACCCCTTCCATATCGAATCGAAGTTGATTTTTTTGATGTTATTGTAAAACTGTTGATACAATTCTTCTAAATTCATTATTATGACCTCGTTATATCAAATCTATCTTTCTCCCAATTTTCATATCCTGTCGCCACTTGGGTGCTTCGCCATCATCTGCCCAATATTCATCCATTGCGATGATCTTATCGTCTTTCAACTTGATGAAGGAAGTAACGTGGAAAGAAGCGGAACGATCCCTCGGATATACCCGTGTTGCGGTTATAATCATATCGTCCGCCGTGACGATCTTTTCAACCTCGCCGTCCCAATCGCCGGGATACTCGCAGTTGGCTCTTATAAATTCCTCAACCGTAAAATGCTCATTGGAGCAATGCCAATTCACATAAGCATCGGCGTGGAAATATTCTCTAATCTCGTCTGCTCTCTGTGCGAGAACGTCAGACCAAAACTGTTGTATGTTCATACTCCTTCATCCTTAACAAAATATTGAAAGCATAACCATGACCAAATCAGTCGCAATAAGGAAATGCAACACAATATGGTAAAGATCTGGGATAAGTCGTGTTTCGCTTATTGGGAACAGCTTAACCGTTCCCTCAAAGCATTCATTGTATCCCTTCAATTTCCGATCACTGACGCCGAAGATCGTAAAGTATTCGTGGCTGAAGAATTGTGCGACGAGCCACAAAGCAAGTTCAACCAAGAGAATCCACTTGCCGACCGGCTCCCATAAGAGAAAGCCTCCGATGCCGATGGTAAATAAAACAAGTGCCGTGAACTCAATGCTTTTCAAACCCATTCCTTCGACCAACAGTACCTTACCGAATTTCCATGTGAAGGTACAACCAAGAAACCAAAGCCAAAGCAAGCATGATATAACAATGATTGCAATTCTCATTAGTGTTTCTCCAATCTAAAGGTCAACCCATCGTATTTATGTCCGTCAACTTCTCGTGTGCCGATGTTGCGGTTACACTCCACAAATCCAAGCTTTTCGGCGCAACGGAGCATACGGACGTTGCCCGACCACGTTTGTGTGTAAAGAGCGTCCACGCCGTTCTCAAAGTAGTAATCCATAAAGGCACGGAGAGCGTTTGTGCCGATTCCGTTGCCCCAAACATCGGGTTCGCAAATATCAACGCCAATGGCACGATAAACGATCAGACCGCCCTTGATCTCGCCAATCCATTCGTAGTTCTCGTCAATGGGGTAGGAACTTACCCAGCCAATGTGTCTGCCGTTCCATTCGATCTCGAATTTCCAACGGTGAACATCATCGGCAAGATCTTTTACGGACTCATAGTATTCACGCCAAGACGTGCGCTCGGTTTCTTCGTCTGATTCGATAGGCTCCCACGGTGCATCGGTATTTGACCACTCGGTTTCGGTGGTAAACCAACGCACATAGTCCTCAATGTCGGACTCGATCATATCCCGAAGGATGATGTTTTCAAATTCGATTTTCATTGCTATCTCCTTACATCAAATTCTTTTCGGCAAACTGGTTCACCACAAGCTGTATTGTGTTTTTCACAAAATCAGCGTACTCGTCCTGGGACATAGAGATAAACTTATTCATCGACTTGTCCACTTCGGGCAAATAACCCATCACACCGATCTTGCGAACGATACAGCCTTGGGGGAGGTAATCAATATAATCGAGGAAAGATTTCAACGGAAGAATTTCTGTGAGATAAGTGTGTAATCCATGTAGCCATTATTTTTCTCCAGTATTTTCAGCTATGGGCTTTCCTCGCAGATGAAAGAATCGTCGCTGTTCTTCAGCTTTCCAGCCAAGCATGGGAACCTTTCTATCAAAGAAAAATACCGTATGTCCATGACCACCTTCGATGTATCTGTTATATACTTCTATTGGCATGGGTAAACCGTAAGCACCCTCGATATGATAATCGGCTACATGGAGCATTTCGGGTTCAAAAGTGTAATCTCTTTTGTAGTCATTCAAAATGGTTCTCGCATCGTTTATAACTTCGGGATAGTCTCTGTCGTAAAGTAAATACGCCAAGTCGATTATGGCAGGACTTTCTATCGAACTGATTTTTGCAATAGCGGGGTAATTGAATACTATAGTGATCTGAAAATGCTTTGTGTCAAAGTCTCTGCAAAGAGTGAGAGCTATGTGCGTTTTTTCTTTGCTGTATTGATCTACAGTAAATCCCTTTGCTTTATTTTCGTTTTCCAGTAAAAAGAAAAGGTTATCAATACAACAATTGCGACCGTTATTATCCATGTGGTCAACTACATAGCCATCGGCGCTCATTTGCTCATAGGTTTCTTCACCATACCATTTTTTCATTATGTAGATATGGAGATACCCACCGAGTTTTTCGTTGTAAAGATATTCGCCTTTTTTGCTCCAAGTAACTGATTGGAATTCCTCTGCATAATCATCTCGTAATGTAGCGGTTGCGATAAAATCCCAATCTGGGTGGGAGATCGTAACGTGATCTCCGTTTATGGTAAAAGTGTTTCTGCTTTCTCTTGGCATTGTTATACCTCGGTTCTATTCAACTCATTCTCCAGTACGTCTGCAAAGCACTGCGTTGGCTCTGCAAGCGTTTCTGCGTAGTCGAATATCTCTCTATCATCCTTGTATTCCAACGGACTTCTGCGAACCTTCAGCGCATAGCTGAGGGCATCCGGATCGGGGCAAAGGTTGTTTTCTAACGCCCATTCTGCGGCGTTTGTCTTTGCAATAATCTTTCCGGTACGAAGTGTATAGATGCACCGTGCTATATCCAACATCCAACCGAAGGAATAGAAGCTCCGTCCGGTGGTATGTGCGTATTTTCTGATTGTTTCATAGTGGCGTTTTACATCGGCATACAGCTCGTGGAAAGAGGGATATTTCAGTTCCTTTCGTACATCCTTTCCGTACAAGAGAACGCTGCTCTCGACCAGCTCTGCCATACCGAAACTGTCAAACGCATATTTATCGGTGATTCGCTCACCGCTTGTACCCCAATAAACCACCCGGTCAGTTTTCTTTGAGAGGAACGCATCCAGGGTAAGCATTCCACCCTCAAAGGAATGGTAATAGGGATTATCGGGTTCATCTACAAGCATAGCTTGGCGAAGTCCAATGAGCGATTTTGCCTGTTCCTCCGTCATTTGCTTGTTTGTCAAAACAAGAAGATCAAGATCGCTCCATCCCAATCTAAAATCGTTCAGAACAGACGAGCCATACATATAAATTGACGGTTCACAATCCGAAAGAATACCGCTGATTTCACGAACCATGGTATTGATAGCGAGCTGTCGGTCTTTTCGCTCTGATCCTGCAGGATGCAGAACGTACTTCTGATTCGGGTAATTCAGTTCCTCAATAAGAGCATCTGCGATAAATCCGTATTTCTCGTAAAGTGCTCTCGGTGCCAGACCCTTTTCATCGTCAGCTCGGAATGTGGAGACGGAGATTTCGTTTGTCTTGTCTAAGTTCGCAAGAGCTTCATCCATGAGCATTGAAGCGACACCATGGCGACGGTATTCGGGAGCGACAGCGAGGCAGCAGATCATGTTGTGTCCTCGTGAGAAAAGCATAACACCGGCAATCTCATTTTCATCCTTTACACAGATAGCCTGTCTCTTGCCCATAAATTTGAGAACGGTGGCACGATGCTCGTTTAGCTTCTCTTGTGTTTCCAAACCGGGAAAGTTCCATCGAACCTGTGTTACAAGGCTCATCCATTTTTCAATATCTTCGGGTACTCCATAAAAGAGCTGCACAGCATTTCGCCTCCGTTCGTAAATCAATTTGTTATTAAAACGGCTTATCTTTTCTGTTGATATAAAAATCCATAATAATTATAGCACAAAGATGTGAAAATTTCTACCATTTCCACGGATTAACGCAAAAAAGCGGGAGTGCATCGTTCAAAATGCACTCCCGCTGAAATTTTATCGTTCCCAACTGTCTCTGCTTTTCTTTTTGTTCTGCTGTGCCTGCTGTTTCTGACGCAACTGTTCACGAATGGAGCGCACTTCCGCTTCCTCATGGAGCAGTTTTGCCACATCACGCTTGCTGTCGTGCATTATCATAGGATCATATTTCTCGCCGTAGGTAGCTTTTACCTTGTCAACAGCAGAGCGTTCCTTTTCCTCACGAACGGCAAGTCGTGCGTCCGTTAGCTCGGCAACATCCATACCGGCAGCTTGCTCTTTCAGCTCGGCATACTGCTTCAAGGCTTCATCAAGCTCGGCAGAATATTTAGCCTCCTGCTCGGACAGCTTCTGCAGCGCACCCTCCAAAGCTGCGATTTCTTTCTTCACAACAGAGATACCCGCATCGTCGGCACAGTCCAAAGAACGAAGCAGCATTTCTTTCTCCGTTTTCAGTTCCTCCAATTCCTCGGTCAGCTCGGTAATGCGGCGGGTGAGGTCGTGGAGCTTGGGTATCTGATAGAACGGCGTTTCCTTTTTCTCTGCAAGCAGAGCTTTCCGTTCCTTGGATTTCTCCTTGATCTGCTGCACCAGTCCCGCATAGTGTTCAAGCTCTGGCTTGACTGCCTTGACACGCTTGCCCATATTGTGCTTGCCCACACCGATATGACGGAGCTGATAACTGAAAATCAGCATACTGCTGCGTACCTTCTCCATTGCTTCCGCTATGGCAGGAACGGTATTCTTTACCGCCTGCATCAGCTTCTTAACCGTTGCTTTCAGCTCACGGAGCAAAGCATTGTCCGCCTTAATCTGGCGGTTAATTTCACAGCGGTCAGAGATAATGCCTTTCTTTTCCAACGCACGGGCAACCACACCCTCGTGAATGGTGGGCTGCTCGGTCAAGCCCCGATCTGCATGGCTGCGGTGGTCGATGCGCTCGTCATGCCCGTATTTCTCCAAATAGCGGTTGGTCAC
>JBJERX010000118.1:0-33093 GCA_051882495.1 Huintestinicola sp.
AAGATAGATGGAAAATATTACAGTATAAACAACAGTTCCCTGAACCTTACACTAATGACCGAGGAGGGAACGGAACAGCTTATCAGCATGAAACGATTGCGAACGCTGACCGTTACGCCCTACAAATATGCTGTTTCTGCAAGCGTGCACACGGATAATGACTCATACCGCAATGCTGTGGACAGCGAGATCAACAGCGTCTTCGGGCAGTATACGGATGTGAAGGATGTATCCTTCCTGGAAGGAATGACATGGCTCAATACCCTCAGCATAAGGGGATGCGGCTGCACCGATATTTCCTGCCTCAGGGGAATGGACAGCCTTACTTCCCTTGATATTGCAGATACAGGCGTAACAGACATTTCTGTTTTCGGCGAGCTTCCTGCACTTGAAATACTTGATATTACCGGTATTCCCGCAGATGATCTGTCAGTGCTGGCTGATATATCCACGCTGAAAAAACTGACCGTGGGTGAAGATGCCCTTGACGATGAGCTTACTAAAGCTCTTTCCGATAACGGTGTGGAAATACTGACCCCGGACAATGATAATCAAGGAACCACTGAAAAAATCCCTGATTAGTTCTGCAGTATACAACCCATCGGCTAAGCAGAAAAAATGGAGGAAAACAAGGCAATGCATGACCATTCCCGTCCACCTGTGACCGATATTCACGCACACATTCTCCCATGCTTTGATGATGGACCGAAAAGCTGCAGCGAATCCGCTGAGATACTTCGGAAAATGCACGCTGACGGCATTGAACGAGTTGTGGCCACATCACATTTTTACAGGCACAATGAGACTATAGAACAGTTTATTGAAAGACGCAGCAGAGCCTATGATGAACTGACTGCTTATCTGAATGAGCAAGGGATCACAGATATTCCCCGGATAATACCAGGTGCGGAGGTCTATTTTTCCCCTGCTCTGAAAAATGAGAGCGGCCTTGAAAGGCTGTGCATCGCAGGAACGAACTACATGCTCACCGAGCTTCCATATACACAGCTTACTGAGGCAGTCCTTCGTGAATTCGGCAGCCTTGCTGCCTCAGGCAGAGTAAAGATAATCCTGGCTCACATTGAACGGTATACGTCATTTGCATCAAAGGAGATGCTTATGCGTTTCCTTGAATGCAGCTGTACTGCACAGGTAAACTGTGATTCTATCATCGGTCTTTTCGGCACGGGATTTGCATATTCTCTTATAAGGAATGGATACATCAGTGCTCTTGGCACCGATGCACACAATACCGGCTCACGTCCCCCGAGATTTGCACAAGCACGGCGAAGGCTGATATCAAAAATGGGAGAGGGAGCATTTGAAATGCTTATGGCTTCATCCGACGGCATACTTTCAGATCTGCCGTTGGACAGAATAACAGAGTGGTAGACCGTCACACTCTCACAAAATACACAGCAAAGGATGATTTCACATGGCAGCAAATTTTATTAACGCAGTTTCCTTGAACAACAGTGTTGACAACGGAATAGAAAACCTCATTTCACTTTCTGAGCTGAATTATTCCTGCTACATAAAGGAAGCAGCCCATAAGATAGAATCCGAAGCTTCAAGGAAGCCCCTTGTCCTGCTTTCGGGTCCCTCCGGTTCAGGAAAGACGACTACAGCTATGCGTATCGCAGATGAGCTTCGCAGCTCCGGTCTGGATGTCAGCACGATTTCCATGGATAATTATTTTCTGCCAAGTGACGCAGGTGAGCTTCCCGTCGATGAGGAGGGCAACATCGACCTTGAATCACCTTACAGACTTGACATTGAGCTTTTTTCAAAGCACCTGAAGGCTCTCAGTCAGCACGAGACCATCGACATGCCGATATTTGATTTTGCCACACAGTCCCGCTCCAGAACAATTCCTGTCAGCAGAAAAAAGGGCGAGATAATCATTATTGAGGGCATTCATGCACTTAACCCTGAGGTTACGGGAGATTCCGATGATTTTACCACGAGGATATATGTATCAGTCCGTACAAGGATAAAATCAAAGGACGGCTCACTTATCCATCCGAGACAGATACGCCTGATGCGGAGACTTTGCCGTGACAGGCTTTTCCGAGGCAGACAATTCCCGGATATCTTCAATATGTTCGCCAGCGTATCACGGGGTGAGGACCTTTACATAATGCCCTACAAGCAGCGTGCTTCCATCGACATCGACACATTTATGCCATTTGAAGTGTCTGCCTACAAAACGCTGCTCTACCGTGACCTTGCAGATGCTGCAGACGTAATGAACGATGACCCCAGATATCATGAGATCATCCGTATTTTATCCGAGATAAGGGGCATTGATGAAAGGTACATCCCAGACCATTCTATGATACGTGAATTTATCGGCGGAAGCTCGCTGAATTACGATTGATCTGTGAAAGGATTGAATAAAATGGATTCTCTTCCCAAGGACCCCATAATGCTCATGAGCGTTGTCAACACAAAGCTCAGAGATCATTATCCCTCGCTGGATGTCCTGTGCGAGGATATGGACATTAACAAGGACATACTGACAGAAAAGCTTGCTGCCGCAGGCTTCTCCTATAACAGTGAGCTTAACAGATTTGTATAACCGAAAGGATAACCGAGATGCCTTCATTTGCTCCCGAAAAAATATACGAGATACTGACTGACGCTTTCACCGACCCGGAGGTCAGGGATAAGCTTACCCGTGTAATAGCAGAGAAATGTGCTATGCAGGCACCTATTGACGGTCAGACAGAGCTTTTCCCCGTCAGCGACAGCAGCGATATAATCAGCGGACTGCGTTCCGAAAATAACGCTCTCCGTGAAAAGCTCTTCTCGGTCGAATCGGAAGCGGCAGCACTGAGACACTCACTTAACGAGGAACAGGCACAGTGTGAAAAATACCGTGACAAGCTTAATATCTACTGCAGTGCCTTTGCACCTCAGATATCTCTGTACGAAAAATACTGCAAGCTGTCGAAACAGACACTTAAAACTCTCAGCGGGATATTCAAGAACAACTCAGTAAGCGGTCTGTTCCTCTGCGGAGTTCAGTTTGACAATCTGCAGAGTCTGCGGAATTTTACGGAGCAGCTGGTAATAAATGATTACCGGCACAGAGAGGCTGATATCCGCATTCTGAATGAGCTGTACGCATATCTGCTCCACTGCTACAATTCCACCTTTTCCGAGCCTGTTTACAAGCTTACGGAATTCCGCATTTCGGAGCGTTTTGATGACAATTTTCACCACAGCCTTAACGGAAAAAAATCAGGCGTGATAACCTGCATATATCTTCAGGGATGCATATGCACCAGGAACGGAAAGATAATCCGCAAGGCATTTGTTGATGCAGGATAAAAAAATTCAGGAGAATATAAATTATGGATACCAAACGAATAAGCTATATTCCCACTACGGGAGATTACATTTCAAAGGTGGTCATAAACAGGATCCCCCTAATGGTCCGCACTCAGCTTAAGCTTTTTGACCCTATTATCAGAAAGCTGCTTGATATTATGAACAGCACCTGGATCAGAATGGTCAGCAAGGATATATGGTTCAACAGCCGCATAGGCGGTATTTTCCCGAACCTTGACGAGTTTGAAGTATCCAAGCAGAATATATTCTTCTCATTCGTTGAAAGCAAGTTCAGAAAGAGCTTTTCGGAATATGAGGGTACACTTATGTCCCTTTTCGAGCTGAGAGCTTCGGGCATCGCCGAGCTTCCTCAATATGAGAAATGCCTTTTTGCGTATTCCGATAATAACATCATAAAGGCTATTGACCTTGCCGCAAATATTGATTATCATTTCAATACAGCCTACCATTTTGACGCTGTATGCATCCCTTCGGTAAGATTTTCAAAGCAGAACGGACTTCCCCTCACAGGAGAGGAGCTTATCCCCGTATTTCTTGAAAACGGACTTGTCCCGGAAGGTCTGTCCATCAGCGAGCTTGACAGCTACTCGGACCTTATGCGTCTATACACCTCAGACTGCGGATATGTGTTCATATCACCCGAGGGACACATATCATTCGATGAGGACAAGCTTGCCGCCGATATTACTTCGGGAAAATTCAAGGGCAGCATCAACGGCATGGATTTCAGCATGGAAACTCTCCTGGCAGTCAACCGTATCAAGGCTGATGAGGAGTTCTCCGCCGCACTGAAAAAGAAGCTGCTGGACTGTGAAAAGGTCAGAGCGGATATTGACAGCTACGATGAAAAGCTGCTTTCCGACCCTAACCGAGGTCACTGGGAGCTGTGGCGTGACGATGATGAAACATCATACACCTACGATATTGAGATCACCGAGCCCCTTATCGCAAGAGATCCTACACATGATATAAACCGTGACGGAGTTATCGCCATTGACTTCGGAACCAAAAGCACAGTGGTTGTTTTCCAGCGTTCCTCCGAGCACACTCTGCCTATGGCGATCGGTACGGGAAAGCTGTTTACAACAGATTCCCCTGAGCATTACGAGAATCCCACAGTTATGGAATTTACCGATACTGCATCCTTCCTGGAAAAGTATTATTCCCGTGTGGGCAGACCTGAGACCCTCTGGGAAACGCTGCCCATATCCCATACTGCTTTTGATGATATGAAAAACAGTGCCAGCAAGGATTATTACTCATTCTTCTGCGACCTTAAGCATTGGGCGGGAGAGGGCAATTATTCACTGAGGATATGCGACAAGAGCGGGGGTGAATATCTGCTTCCCCCCTATATGAGCGATGAAGCTGCTCCCTTTGATCCTATCGAGCTTTATGCATATTACATCGGTCTGTATATCAACAATATGCGTAACGGCATTTTCCTTGATTATTATCTCTCGTTCCCTGTTACATTTGAGAAATCCGTCCGTGAACGGATCACCTCCAGCTTTGCACGTGGTCTGGCAAAATCACTTCCTGCAGCTGTTCTTGAAAACGAGCAGATAATGTCCGAATTCCGTGTTGACGGAACTATAAGCGAGCCTGCTGCCTATGCTGTATGTGCACTTGGCGAATATGGAGTTTTCCCCGAAGGAGACGAGGAATTCCACTACGGCATATTCGATTTCGGCGGAGGTACCGCTGACTTTGATTTCGGTGTATGCAGAGTATCCGAAAAGCGTAAATTCGATTATTCCATAGAGAATTACGGTGCGGGAGGAGACCGCTATCTTGGCGGAGAAAACCTCCTTGCCCTTCTTGCCTTCACTGTCTTCCGTCACAATTTCGAGAAGATAAAGAATGGGGGCATCACCTTCACTCTTCCCCCAAGATGCCAGGAATTTGCAGGCTCATCAGCAGTTATAGCACGCTCCAAGGAAGCGGAAGCAAATATGCGTCACCTTATGGAAAAGCTCCGTCCTCTGTGGGAGGGCACATCCTCACCGGGTGAATACGAGCGTGGAGTTATCTGCGTTGACCTGTTTGACAAGGACGGTGCTCTGCTGCCTCAGTTTGAGCTTGATGTGTCCGAGGATGAGCTTATCGGCATCATCAAGCAGCAGATATCGGACGGTATCGACAATTTCTTTGCTGCAATGGGACTTGCATACACATCGAAAAATGCCACGATCCCTCAGAATGTTAATATCATGCTTGCAGGAAATTCCTGCAGAAGCAGATTTGTAAGTGAGCTTTTTGAATCCAAATTCGAGTACGGTGCTCAGATGCTCCGAGAGTCACTGGGTACAGATTCGGAATTCACATTCACACTTTATCCTCCTCTCGGAACCGATGAAGCATACACCCTTATGGAAAGCAAAGGCCTTGACAGTCATCGGGGAAGCCTTGAACATCCTACGGGAAAGACAGGTGTTGCTTTCGGACTTATCAAGTGCAGAAAGGGCGGTAAGATCGAGCGTTACGCTATGAGTGCAAGAGAGGACGAGATCCCCTTCAAGTATTTCATCGGCTTCAACAAACGAGGAAAATTCGTTATACTTGACGATCCCGATCAGCCTATGACTCTCCGAGGAAAGCCTGACTACAATGTCTGGTACAACTTCACCGATGCGGATGAGGACACATTTGAGATATTCTACAGTCCCCTTTCGGAAGCTGTCAGCAACAGTATCCCCATCGAAAATGTTTTCCGACGCAAATGCAGGCTGAACGTTACCTACGATAAAGCAAATGTTTACATCCGTGCCACCGGACCCAAGACTCTGCAGTACGTAGCAGCAACGGAAAACGGAATAACCTTTGACACTTACCTCAGCAAAATAATGTCTGTAGACTTACAGTAAAGCTATCCATGCATTCTGCCGTAACAAAAGTCCACGGCAGAACGCATGGATAAAAAATTGCATAAATATTTCTGTAATAAAAGGCTCGGAATTGTAATAAAATGTTGCCGATAAATATGTTTTTTCAGTTGAAATCTGTGAAATAATATGGTAAAATAAAATGTACGATAAAACAGATTCGTCAGCAATAATATACCGTAAAGGATTGTTTCCACATTGGTTTTTTCCGATATTTTCTTTCTTTTTGAATTTCTTCCGGTATTTCTCATTGCATATTATGCTGCAAGAAAGCCGGCTTATCAGAACATTGTTCTGATAATATTTTCACTTATATTCTATGCATGGGGCGAGCCTGTATGGGTGCTTCTGCTTCTGTTTACGTCCGTATGGGATTTCCTGAACGGACTCTTTATCAGCAAGCACCAAGGGCAGAAGATAGCCGTTCTCGGCGTTGTATGCTCTGTAGCTGCCGATCTCTCCATCCTTGCTGTATTCAAGTACAGCGGTCTCATCGTCAGCGGCATCAATTCCCTGATAGGAACATCCTTTGATGTTCCCTCATTCCATCTTCCCATCGGAATCTCGTTCTACACCTTCCAGTCTATCTCCTACACTGTGGATGTATACCGTGGAAAAGCAAAGGCTCAGAAGAATTACTTCGGCTTCCTGCTGTATCTGTCAATGTTCTTCCAGCTTGTTGCAGGTCCCATCGTTCGCTACAGCACGGTTGCACGTGAGATAGAAAGCCGCAGCATCCGTATCTCCGAGTTCAATGACGGTCTCACACGCCTTATTTTCGGTCTCGGAAAAAAGGTTATCATAGCTAATTCAATGGGTCAGCTTGCATCCTCAATGCTTGATTTCAGTGATGCACCTGCATCCACTCTTGCGGCTTGGGCGGGAGTTCTGCTGTACTCACTTCAGATATACTATGATTTCTCGGGATATTCCGACATGGCTATCGGTCTGGGACTGATGTGCGGATTCCACTTCAATGAGAATTTTGAGCATCCCTACATCTCCACATCGGCAACGGAATTCTGGAGACGCTGGCATATTTCCCTTGGAACATTTTTCCGTGATTACCTCTACATTCCTCTGGGCGGAAACAGAAAGCATCAGATACTGAATCTTGCTATTGTATGGTTCTGCACAGGTCTTTGGCACGGTGCAAGTGTAAATTTTATTCTCTGGGGACTTTATTTCGGAGTTTTAGTAGTGATCGAAAAGCTGTTCCTGCTGAAAATTCTGGAAAAGATACCCGCCTTTTTCCGCCACATTTACCTGATCTTAGCTGTAATGTTCGGCTGGATGATATTCTATTATACCGACATGACTAAGATGGGCAAGTGCTTCTTTGCAATGTTCGGCATCGGCACCGACGCTTCGGATATCGTTACAGAATCCGCTGTCAAGGGCAGCATCTGGCTTATTCTTGCAGCTCTCCTCATATGTACTCCCATCTACTCAAAAATATCTGCAAAAGCAAAGAAGATCGCAGAGGGTTCCGGTGTGGGATTCATTACAGTATCCTTAATAAAAACGGTATTTCTCCTTGCAGTTTTCGCCGTTTCCGCTATTATGCTTGTAGGCGATACCTATAATCCCTTCCTCTATTTCAGATTCTGACGCTTTTCTTTAACCATTATTTTTACCCCAAAGGAGGCCGCCGCTTTTGAAGAACGGCAAAAAGAAGAAAAAGCTCTCCAATGAGCAGGCTCAGCAGCGAAAATTCCGTGCACGCACCACAGTTTATGAGATCATAAATATTGTCACTTTCGTTTCTATCATAATTTTCGTAGGACTATGCCTTATTTTTCTGAAACGTCCAACTGTTTCGGAATCAGAGAAAAGAGAGCTTGCGAAATGTCCTAAGTTTACCTTTGAGAGCTACACAGACGGAAGCTTTGCAAGCGGATTCACCGAATTCTTTTCCGACACGGTGCCGTACAGAGAGACTATCGTTCAGCTTGCAGCCTCTATCAACAAGATGAAGGGCATCAGTGCCCCTACATTCTACGGTAATGTTAACGTCGTTGCTGATGATGAGGGCAATTCCGTTGAGACTGATACAGCAGCTCCTGTTACAGAGGAAACTGCTCCCGTTACTGAAGCAGCCTCTCCGGAAAATACACCTGCAGATGATGAGCCTGTTCAGACTGCTCCTCCCGTTTCTGAGGAAAACACTGTAACTACCACCGTAACTACAGAAGAATCAGAGGTTGAGAATATTGCTGATTTCTCCAACAACGGCATCGTAGTTGACGGAGTAAAAATGTACGGTGACAATGCAGGCGTAATGCTGTTCGGCGGAAGCAAAACCTGCGGTACAAGATATGCTGAGCTTATCAGCAAATACAAAACTGCTCTCGGTGACGGCGTAAATGTATATAACATGGTAGTTCCAACATCGGTTGAATTCTACCTGCCGAAGAAATTCCAGCGTTATTCATCCTCGGAAAAGGATTCAATCGATCATATCTATTCAAGCTACACAGCGGACGTTATACCTGTTGATGCATACTCCGAGATAGCTGCTCACACGGATGAATACATCTATCTCAGAACCGACCACCACTGGTCACAGAGAGGTGCATATTACGCATACAAGGCATTTGCTCAGCTCCTGGGTCAGACCCCGCCCGACATTGACAAGGATTACGAGGTAAACACCAAGGAGGGATTTGTAGGTTCACTTTACACCTACACCAACGACCCCATCCTGAAAAACAGCCCCGAAATATTCACCTATTATAAGCCTAAGACCGAATATACCACCTATTATTATGCATACGATACCCTGGAGCTTAAGAGTACAGGCTCCATGTTCTATGAAGCAGCCAGCGGAAGCAACTGCTACGGTATGTATATCGGCGGTGACGCAATTCACTCAAAGACAGTTACCGCTCTTGACACAGGCAGAAAGATCTGCGTATTCAAGGAATCCTACGGCAATGCATTTGTTCCCTTCCTTGCTGACAGCTTTGATGAGATATATGTTATCGACATACGTTATTTCGGAAGAAATGCAGTTGATTATATCAAGGAAAACGGAATCACTGACGTTCTCTTTATAAATAATGCATTTGCCGCTAACACAAATTCCCTTATCGACGGAATTGAAAAGCTCTATAACAATCCCTACGGAACGCTGGATGCTATGCCCGAGGGAATGACTGAGACCTCAGCTGCGGAAACATCGGCACCCTCTGAGACAGAGACACCGGAAGAAACAGCTGCTCCCTCCGAAACTGACCCGGAGAATACTGCTCCCGAAGAATTCGGGGAATAAGAGAAATGGAATGATAATATGCGAGAAAGCTTACTGACTATTCCTATCAGCGAAATTCTTGAGCCAAAGGAAGGCTGCCCTATCTGCCGCATGAGGAATATGCTTGAGCAGAGAACGGTAGAATACATCATGGGAGCTGCCATGATGGAACCCGATGTCCGCATTGAGACTAACCGTGCGGGCTTCTGCTACACCCATTTCAGCCAGATGCTGAAACAGAAAAACCGCCTCTCCCTTGCACTTATGCTCCAGACTCATCTTGATGAGGTCCACGGTCAGCTTTTTTCAAGGAAGAAGCTTTTTGAGCGTAAGGATGCACGCCGTCAGAAGCTTTCCGAGATAAACGAAAGCTGCTTTGTCTGCGAAAAGATCGACTGGGGAATGGAACGTCTCATGCGTACATTTTTCGAGATGTACCGCAGTGATGATGTCCGAAGGCTGATGCAGGAGCAGGAGTTCATCTGTCTCCCCCACTACGATCTGCTCCAGTCCCTTGCTCCCGAGTATCTGAAAAAGCAGGAGCTGGAAAGCTTCAACAGGATGATAGGCGAGCTT
This sequence comes from Huintestinicola sp., assembly GCA_051882495.1. Classification (GTDB taxonomy): domain Bacteria; phylum Bacillota; class Clostridia; order Oscillospirales; family Ruminococcaceae; genus Huintestinicola. The sequence goes on from JBJERX010000118.1 coordinate 10,072, forward strand.
ACAGAAAAGCATATCGCCCTGCTTTACAAGGACGTTTCCCACTACTGCACTATGTATGATTACCGCAACACGGGCAAGGATGCAGACTGGGGCAATTCCAAGGACAGTATTGAACGTTCCATTACTTTCATTACTTCAAGGAACCCATAAAAGCCTGCCTATATCATGAACTATATCAACTGGGATGATTGAAATGAAAAGACAAATTATTACTGCTGCGATCCTTTCTGCACTTATGCTGAGTGCCTGCAGCAATAGCAGCGAGCCTGACGCTGCCGAAACAGCATTTTCCGAAACAATGACTGAAGCTGCCTCTGAAACTGCTTCGGAATCAGAAACAACAACTGCCGAAGCCGAAACTACAACAGTCGAATCAACCGAAGAAACTACAGCCGAAACAACGGTCGAAACAACAGAATTGACTTCTATAACCGAGGAAGTATCGGAAACTATCGTTGAACCTATAAGCAACAGCTCCTTCAGGATGTACGAGCTTGAAGTAAAGGATGGTATGCCAGAAATATGCGATGCCGATGCGATAAAAGCAAGACGAAGAACGGATATGGCTGAGCATTATACAACATGGCAGGAAGAATATTATTCCGACGTTTGGAATTTCGGAGAATTTGCAGATCCCGCAGACTTTATTGAAACGTATTTCGGATATTCTTTTGACAATTCTGCTCCCGTGACCTCTTATGTTGAGGACGATTTTGACCTTGACGGTAATCCTGAGTATTATCTCTGCATGGCGGAGTATGTTGTTAAGCCTGATGCAGATGAACCGAATACCTATGACGGAGGGATCGTGACTTCGGTCTATTATATAGACGATGACGGTACTGTTATGAATACATTCAGCAAACTGGTTCAGCTGTGTATCCCCGAAAGACTTTACGGCGATTCGGCGGAGGATGCACTGAACAGTAGTCTTCGCGGTTATTCAGATGAAAACAATCTGAAATTTCAGATCGAACGCTGCTATGGCAATTATCTTTCCCCCCTTGTTATTGACAACGGCGACAGCAAGCATCTTTTCTGGAAGAATGATAATAGTTATCCATCCGATTGGGGTGCTTATATTTTCCGGGGTGATAAGAGTATACGTGTTGAGATCTCTTCCCCCTCTGCATCGCTGGGTGGATTCTATGAATGGAGCGGTAAGCCCGAAGAAGTATTCTTTGCCGAAAGAAAGAAGTTCGGCGATGATTTCTGGGCTACCCAGATAAATCTCGCAACAAAGCTTGACCTTTATACATATCCCGAGATCAACGGCAAGGTAAACACGCTGGTATGGGACGGGCAGAATTATGTCTATAACATTATAGAGCCAAATGATTACTCATCTTATGTGAGCGGTCCTGTTGAATGGAAATGAGTTAATTCATAATTCTGCTGTTGATTTATCAAATATCATAGTCATATAAAACAGCTGCTGCAAAGAACGATTTGCGGCAGCTGTTTTATATGTTGAATATCAGCCATAGTATTCCGTATACCACAGGCTGATGTAAAAGATAAATTATCAGCGAGTGCTTTCCTATGAAGGAAAGAAAGGGAATGTGATGGGAGCAAAGCTTAACAAAGGTGCTGTTATCCTTAAGTGCCCCGCAAAGCATACGCCCTGTAAAGAAAAGGAACGACCATGGCATAAGCGGGAAATAATCAAATGTATGAAAATCAGGATCGGTAAATCCTAAGAAAGTGGCAAAATAGCCCTTGTACAATTGAGCAGGAAGAGCGATCCCTGCAATAATTCCCTTGTTTATTCTGTAGCTCATGATGAAAAGCAAAAGAAAAATCCCTGCAAAACAAGCATATACAGGCTTTGGAAGCTCTTTCATTTCCCGGGGAATCATCTTCTCTGCGGCAGCTTCCATAAGCATTGATACTCCTATCAGAGTAAGAATGCCGAAAAATATCATATTATTCCTGTCAAAGAAAAATGTTACCGTAAATATTGCCAATGCTCCACACAGCACCGTCAGACCTCGTCTGAGGGTGTGCCTGCCAAGTCCTGTGCAGAAGCCCGATATGAGGATAAATGTCATGCAGATGCTCTGCTGCCAGATGTGATCGAACTCCGGGGATATGGGGAGAGGTTTACCGAAAAAGTGAATAATATCCCATGAACCGTGGTAGAGTATCATGCTGATTATGGTAAATCCGCGGAGGGTATCAATAAGCCGAAGTCTTGGACAAGTGTTGATCTCCATATGCTTACTGGCGTTCCACGCTGATGACATCTGGTATTTTTCTCAGTCTGCCGATGAGCGTTGACAGCTGATTCACACCTGCAATTGAGCATGTCATTATTAGGTTCGAGTTGCCGTTTTTCAGCACACGTGTACTCATTGCTGTGACGGGGATACGCATATCTGCTGTGACCGCCGTAACATCTGCAAGAAGGGAAATACCATCATAGGATACGATATCAAGAGTTGTCTTGAAAATAGGATTGCTGTTTTCCTTGGCGTTCTCTGCCCAGGAAACATCTACCCAGCGGTCAGGCTCAATGCCGTTTTTCATTGCGTCAATGTACTTGGGACATTCCTTCTTATGGACGGAAACACCATGACCCTTTGTAATGAATCCGATGATATCCTCACCGGGGAGAGGATTACAGCACTTAGACAGCTTCACATCAATATTGCTCTCGCCGCCCACAATGATTCCAGAGTTGCTCTTCTTGGGAGTGAAGGGCATAGGCTTTGTTTCCGGAGACGGACCGTACTGCTTGATATAGCTGTCTTTAAGACGCTGCATTATGCGGGAAAGAATAATTCCTCCGTAGCCGATGGCAGCGTAGAAATCATCAATTGTACTGCAGTTATGACGCTTCATATCATCGGAAAGGAACTTAGGAAGATCCTCCTCGGGAGGATTGATGCCGTTGCGTTTGAATTCGTGAGCAAGCTCCTCCTTACCCTTAGCAATATTCTCCTCACGGCGTTCCTTCTTGAACCATGAGCGTATCTTGGACTTTGCTTCGTTTGTTTTGCATATGTCAAGCCATGCTCTGTTTGGTCCATGGTCGGGAGATGATGAGGTTATTATCTCAACTATCTCTCCGGTGGTAAGCTGATAGTCAAGGGAAACAAGCTTTCCGTCAACCTTTGCTCCCCGCATTTTGTTGCCCACCTGTGTGTGGATGGCATATGCAAAATCGATTATAGTTGCACCTGCGGGAAGAGTAATGATATCTCCCTTTGGTGTGAATGCAAAAATATCCTCCGGTGCAAGGTCACTCTTGATGGTGCGGACTATCTCCTCAACGTCATCAGTCTCCTGCTGAGCCTCGATTATCTGACGTATCCATGCAAGACGGTTTTCCAGCTTGTCCTTGCCTTTGATTCCCTCCTTGTATTTCCAGTGAGCGGCGATACCGTATTCTGCCGTGTTATTCATCTCAACGGTACGTATCTGGACTTCAAAGGGAATGCCCTCACGTCCTATAACAGTTGTGTGGAGGGACTGATACATATTAGCCTTAGGTGTGGCAATGTAATCCTTGAAACGGTTGGGGATGGGCTTGAACATATCGTGGATGATGCCGAGAGCGTTATAGCATTCGGTCACGGTGTCAACGATAATTCTCACAGCATAAATATCATATATTTCGTCCATACCCTTACCCTTGAGGAATGCCTTACGGTATATTCCGTAAACGGATTTAACTCGTCCCGAAAGCTGGGGCTTCATGGGAAATTCAGATTCCACAAAACGGCTGCTTATCTGCTCCATAATAGAGTGAATGAACGCCTGACGCTCGTCGCTTCGTATTTTCAGCAGCTGCTCGATCTCGGCATATGCGTAGGGATCAAGATATCTGAATGCAAGGTCTTCGATCTCGTCCTTGATCGCCCTGATACCCAGACGATGAGCGATTGGAGCGTAAATATTCATGGTTTCCAGAGCAGTATTACGCTGCTTGTGAGCAGGACGGAACTGGAGCGTTCTCATATTATGCAGTCTGTCGCATAGCTTGATTATAATTACACGGATGTCCTGTGACATGGCAAGGAGGATTTTGCGGACATTCTCCGCCTGCTGCTCCTCCTTTGTAAAAAGGGGTATCTTGCCAAGCTTTGTTACACCATCAACCAGCATAGCAACGTCCTGACCGAAAAGCTTCCTCAATTCTTCAAGAGTTGCGTCCGTATCTTCTACAACGTCATGGAGCATTGCCGCACAGATAGTATCTGTGTCCATGCCAAGCTCCAGCAGAATGAAAGACACAGCAACAGGATGAGTGATATAAGGCTCACCCGATGACCGCACCTGATTTGCATGAGCCTTTGCGGCGAATTCATATGCGGAGATGATCTTACTAAGGTCATACTGCTTTTCATCGTCAAGTATCTTCTGTATAAGTGCGTCGATGGTGTAAACGGTTTCAGATTTGTTAAGCATAATATGATCATCCTTTCATGGCAAGAAGCTTTGCATATGTAGGTGCTTTTGAGGTGTCAGCCTTAGGAGCACCTGCAATGATATGTACCTTTCCTGCACATCTGTCATATTCCATCAGCCCGGATTCCTCAAAAATGTCCAGGCAGATAAGGACCTTGCAGTAGTTGATATCCTGCACCGTGCTGATGCGTGAATATACCGAACAGGGAGAAAGAGTCTCATTTCCAACGGCTCTGTATACTGCTGCAAGATCGTTCCTGTCAGGTATCATACGGGGAATAAGACGTATATCAATTTCCTCGCCCCGTCGGAAGGAACGGTAAGCGTCCTCTGCGGAGATGCAGCGGGAAATATTTATACCTGCCTTGGAGATATCAACAACTCTGACATTTACGGAGGAATTTCCTCTGAATGTGTTTATCTCGGGAGATATGAGCACATTCACGCTGTCACCCTTGCGATAAGGAAATTCAGCAGTTTTTTGTGAGAACATGAGAGCTGTGATCTGCTTGCCCTCGGATGTGAGGATAAGCTTTGTATGAGCACCTGCAGAAAGAGGAATAATATCAGAGATCACTGCTCCCGCAAGCAGGAATACAGGTCTCTGATTGCCCTCTCCGAAAGGCTCCAGAAGATCAAGACCCTTGACGTTTTCAACTGTCAGCTCATCGGGTGATATTGCTTTGACTGCCGTAAGCTTGGGAGCAAAGGATATACCATCTTTTGTAAGAGCAGCGGCATAATCCTGCAGCCCCTTATCAAAGGCGGGGAGATTTTCAATAGGAATTGAGAATCCGCCTGCACAGCTGTGTCCTCCGAATTTGGAGAGATGCTCCGAACAGCTTGAAAGTGCCTTGAATATGCTGAAGCCGTCCGGTGATCTTGCTGAGCCACGGTACTCGCCCTCATCCTCAGACATAAGGAATACGGGACGGTCGAATCTTTCCATGCACCGTGCAGCTGCTATGCCGATAACGCCGTGATGCCATCCTTTTCCCGCAAAGACCAGCACACGCTTGTCAAGGAGGGACGGGTCAGCCTTTATCTGTGCAGCGATCTCAGCAACCACCGCATTTTCGTATTTCTTGCGGCTTTCATTTAGTTCGCATATCCGCTGTGCTCGTTTCTCTGCCGAATCGGGGTCCTCTTCAAGGAGCAGTGCAAGTGCATCCGAAGCGGAGCCTATTCTGCCTGCTGCGTTTATCCTGGGGGACAGGGAAAATGCAGCAGATGATGATGTATAAGGAGGCTTGATGGCAGCCGCCTTTATAAGTGCCTGCAAGCCGAAATTTTCTGTATTTTCAAGATAATGAAGCCCGTGACGGACTATATCTCTGTTCTCACCCTTAAGGGGAACAATGTCAGCTACAGTAGCTATAGCGGCAAGATCGGAGTACTGTTCAACGGCAAACTGCATATCTCCTGTGCTGCCTGCTTCCATTGCCGAGATAAGCTTAAGTACAAGACCGCATCCGCAGTAATCCTTGAAGGGAGAGGGACAGTCTGCACGGTGAGGATCAACCACTGCATCGGCGTCCGGAAGGATCTCCGGGGGCTGATGATGGTCGGTAATGACCAACGTAATGCCAAGCTCACGGCACAGCTCTGCTTCTCTGACAGCGGAAATGCCATTATCTACTGTAACTATCATTCCTACGCCCTGTGCTGCAAGACGGTTGACTGCATCGCAGTTCATGCCGTAGCCTTCGGAACGGTCGTTGATATAATATGTTACGTTCCCGCCGATATTCATAAGATAAGAGCAGAGAACAGCTGTAGATGTTACACCGTCACAGTCGTAGTCGCCGTAAACGCATATCAGCGTACCATCGTCAACAGCACCGGAAATAAGCTCACAGGCTCTTTCCATGTCACGGATAAGATAAGGACTTGAAAAGCCCATAGTCTGATCTGATTCATCATCGCTGTTCTGCCTGCCGAAAAACTCCGCAGCCTTATCATATGTATCTATTCCAGCAGATACCAGCGCAGCAGCCGTAAGGGATGACAATCCGCCCTTGGTGCAAAGCTCTCTGACTGCATTTTCGTCGGGTGTGCCGATAATCCATTTTTTCATCTGAAACCTCGTTTATCATGCGTAGCATTATCCGATTGATTCATAAATTTACGATAATAATTCGGAATAAATTATATTATACCATTTTATATTGCAATAATCAAGAGTTTATTTGTATACGAAATGTGATTTGCTGTCGGATTTTACAAGGTTGTTTAAAATAGACAAAAAATCAATTGATTTTTTTAGATGATAATAGCTTAAATATATAGACTTTTTTGCAAAAAAGTTGTATAATATGTATATAGTGCTTGCTTGGCAGGCATAGACAGCTTTCAGCGGTTTATGCGAAGTAAACTATAAAAATGTACATGTTAAGGAGAGATTTCAAATGGCAAACAGATTTATTCTTAATGAAATTGCTTATCACGGTTCAGGTGCGATCAACGCAATTGCTGGCGAGGTCAAAGGAAGAGGCTTCAAAAAAGCACTTATCTGCTCGGGACCAACTATCATGAAGCATGGTATCCTTAAGAAGGTAACTGACGTTCTTGATGCGGCTTCACTGCCCTATGAAGTATTCTCCGACATCAAGGCAAATCCTACTATTGCAAATGTTCAGGCAGGTGTTGCGGCATTCAAGGCATCAGGTGCAGATTACATTATCGCAGTCGGCGGCGGCTCTCCTATGGATACAGCAAAGGCTGTGGGTATCATTATCAACAATCCTGAGTTTGCTGATGTAAAGAGCCTTGAGGGTGTTGCTGATACAAAGAACAAGACTGTTCCTATCCTTGCAGTTCCCACAACCGCAGGAACTGCAGCAGAGGTTACTATAAACTATGTTATCACAGATGAAGAAAGCAGCCGCAAGATGGTTTGCGTTGACCCTCACGATATACCTGCAGTTGCATTTGTTGACCCTGACATGATGGAATCTATGCCCAAGGGACTTACAGCTGCAACAGGTATGGATGCCCTCACACATGCTATCGAGGGCTACATAACAAAGGGTGCCTGGGAAATGTCCGATATGTTCCACTTAAAGGCGATCGAGATAATCAGCCGTTCACTGAAGGGAGCTGTTGAAAACACCAAAGAAGGCAGAGCGGATATGGCTCTTGGTCAGTATATTGCAGGCATGGGCTTCTCAAACGTTGGTCTGGGTATAGTTCATTCTATGGCACATCCTCTGGGTGCACTTTATGATACTCCCCACGGTGTTGCAAATGCGATCATCCTTCCTACTGTTATGGAATACAATGCTCCCGCAACAGGAGAAAAGTACCGTGAGATCGCTCGTGCAATGGGTGTAAAGAATGTTGACGCTATGTCTCAGGATGAATACCGCAAGGCTGCTATTGATGCAGTTAAGCAGCTTTCGGCAGATGTAGGGATCCCTGCAGACCTTAAGGATATCGTTAAGGAAAGCGACCTCGATTTCCTGTCACAGTCTGCATTTGACGATGCATGCCGCCCCGGCAATCCAAGAGAAACATCTGTTGAGGAGATCAAGGCACTGTACAAGTCTTTACTGTAACATCCGCTGTTCACCGGACGTAAGAAAGGATAGATACTCATAATGAAAATGACCCTGAGGATCGATATTGATGATATGAATTACGGTGAGCTGATATCGGCTCTGCTGCCATATCTGAATATGGACAGCCTGCCCCTGCCCGATGCGGTAAAGCAGGCAGCGGGACAACCCTATGCATCATCAATAATCAATAATTTCCTGAAGTTCGTCCCAAAGGAAAAGCAGGATGAGATCGTACTCAACGTGTTTGAGAACAACAGAGTCAATATCATCGGTGCTGCTAACAAGGCAGCTTTGAAGCATGACGTTCATCTTGATATCAGCGATGTAAGCCTTACGGAACGTAAGGACGATGTTATAATTTATTGATATAATACTAATCCCCATTTAACCGGTAGATAAATTAGGCCGCTATAATCGCACCACTCGTCGTCAAGCTCCCTTGCCGTGCGACAGCACGCCTGCGGTCGCTTTCCTTGATTGTTGCAATTCTATCTGCCGACTTTATCTACCGAACAAATGGGGATTAGTATAATAATAAAGAATCCGCTAATCAGCCGATCAGCGGATTCTTTTTTGTTAATGAGTATCACTTTACATGAACATCAAGCTGATTAAATGGTACTGTAATGCCGTTGGCTGCGAATGCAGTCAGAACCTGCTCATTCAGGTCAAAATAAACATCCCAGTAATCGCTGTTCTTTGTCCACACTCTTACTGTAATATTCACAGAGCTTCCGGCAAGCTCGCCCACCCTTGCAAACGGCGGGGCAGGCTGATCCATGATCTTAGGATGATCTTTGCAGATATCCAGGACGATCTGTTCTGCTTTTCTGAAATCACAGTCATATGAGACACCAAAAACCAGGTCAACTCGCCTTTCGGGTTCACGGCTGTAGTTGATAAGCATAGAATTTGAAACTGTGCCATTTGGAATGTAGATGACCTTGTTATCAAGGGTTTTCAGCGTTGTATTCAGTATGGTAATATGGCTTACAATACCCTCTGTGCCGTTTGTGCAGATGTAGTCACCCGTTGAAAAGGGCTTATTCATAAGAATGAGGAAACCGCCTGCAATGTTGGAAAGGCTGCTCTGGAGAGCAAGACCAATTGCCAGACCTGCAGCACCAACAGCAGTTACAATAGATGTCATGGGTATTCCAAGCACCGACAGGGAAATTATGATAGTAAAGGCGTTGAGTATGATACGTGTAAGAGACTCAAGAAAGCTTTGGGCTGTACCATCGATCTTTGTGCGGTTCATGCCCTTATTTACAAGCTTCATAATGATCTTTGTAATAAGCATACCTATCAGATATATCACTATTGCAGCAATTACAACTGGGATATATCCGATCACTGCATCCCAGAAGTCATGGAGCATAGATCTGTCAACACTTCCGCTGGCAACAGCCTGCATAACAGCCTCAGCCTGTTCAACTACCTCGGGACCGCCTGAAACAGCTTCTGTTACTGTTTCTTCCATATTTTATTACTCCTTTCAAAAACAAAAATACTGTTAACCCGGACGTCTGCATCCGACGGTTTAACAGCATTCTGTGGTGCGGATAGTGGGGGTCGAACCCACACGGTTTCCCGTCAGATTTTGAGTCTGATTCGTCTGCCAATTCCGACATATCCGCTTAATATAGCAAAATTATTATACCACAAAAGTGATAATTTGTCAAGTATCTTCTGCCATATATAATGAGATCTTCGCAAAGCTGCAAAGATCCCATTATAAGAAAACTACTTGCAAAGAATTGCCTTAGCAGCGTCCACCTGCTCCCGTGTAGGGGTAGGAACGCCTTCCAGCTTATATTCAAGCCCAAGATTTTCCCACTTGAAAACACCGAGGGTATGATAAGGAAGTATTTCGGTTCTCTCAACGGCATCACCAAGGGAATCAATGAATTCACGTGTCCTTTTCAGGTCAGCGGGATCATCTGTAACACCGGGAACGAGCACGTAGCGTATCCACATCTTTTTGCCCTCAGAAGCAAGGAAATTTGCAAAATCCAGAATACTTCTGTTGGAACAGCCTGTAAGCTCACGATGCTTTTCGTCGTCTATCTGCTTGATATCCAGCATGAAAAGATCGGTGTATTTAATAAGCTCCTTAAACTTGCTGAATGTGGGCTCTTCACGGGAAAAGGGCTGTCCTGATGTATCTATGCAGGTAGTGACCTTCTTAGACTTAGCGATCTTGAAAAGCTCAGTAACAAAATCTATCTGCATAAGTGCCTCACCGCCGCTGACGGTTATCCCTCCTGTGTCCTTCCAGTAGGGTTTATAGCGTGCAGCCTTGGTGTACGCTTCCTGAGGAGTCATTACTATAGGCTCTGAATCGGAGTGCCATGTATCTGGATTATGGCAGTATTTGCATCGCATAGGGCATCCTCTCAGAAAGAAAATATATCTGATTCCCGGTCCGTCTGCGGAGCCGAAGCTTTCAACGGAATGGATGTATCCTTTGATCTCGTCCATTGTATTTATTCCTTTCATAAACTTCTGTTATAAAAAATATGGCAGACAATACGCCTGCCATATTTTGGTATTACTTTATAGTTACTCAGATAGATTATCTGGATGCGTGGAATGTTCTGGAGATAACATCCATCTGCTGCTCCTTAGTAAGGTCAACAAACTTTACAGCGTAACCGGATACACGGATAGTGAAGTTTGCGTACTCAGGATTTGTAGGATCAGCCATGATCTTCTCAAGGTACTCTCTGTTGAATACGTTAACGTTGAGGTGATGTGCACCCTGTGTGAAGTAGCCATCCATAACGTTTACCAGGTTATCGATTCTTTCAGCCTCGTTGTTGCCGAGAGCCTCAGGGTTCATTGTCTGTGTATTGGAAATACCGTCAAGAGCCCAAGCGTAAGGAATCTTAGCTGTGGAATTAAGAGAAGCTACGAGACCATTCTGCTCAGCACCGTAAGAGGGGTTAGCACCGGGTGCAAAAGGAGCACCTGCCTTACGTCCGTCAGGAAGTGAGCCTGTTGCACGTCCGTAAACAACGTTGGATGTAATTGTGAGGATAGATGTTGTAGGCTCGGAATTTCTGTATGTGTGTCTCTTCTTGATCTTTCCGAGGAAGGTCTTGAGGAGCCATACACCGATCTCGTCTGCTCTGTCGTCGTCGTTGCCGTACTTGGGGAAGTCGCCTTCGATCTCGTAATCAAGAGCGAGGTTCTTAGCTACGTCAACTACGTTGCCTGCCTTATCCTTGACCTCAACATCGCCGCGGATAACCTTTACCTTAGCGTACTTGATAGCGGAGAGGGAGTCGATAACGTGTGAGAAGCCTGCAATACCTGTTGCAAAGGTTCTTCTTACGTCTGTATCAATGAGAGCCATCTCAGCTGCCTCATAGTAGTACTTATCGTGCATGTAGTGGATAAGGTTAAGTGTATTTACATAGATATCAGCAAGCCACTCAAGCATAACGTCGTACTTCTTCATTACTTCGTCATAGTCAAGGTACTCGCTTGTGATAGGCTGATATGCGGGAGCGATCTGCTTGCCGAGCTTCTCATCAATACCGCCGTTGATAGCATAGAGGAGAGCCTTAGCGAGGTTAGCTCTTGCACCGAAGAACTGGATCTCCTTACCTGTCTGTGTTGCGGATACGCAGCAGCAGATAGAGTAATCATCGCCCCAGATAGGCTTCATAACGTCATCGGACTCATACTGAATAGAGGATGTATTGATAGAGATCTTAGCAGCATATCTCTTGAATGTCTCGGGAAGATCCTTGGAGTAGAGAACTGTGAGGTTAGGCTCGGGAGAAGGGCCCATGTTTTCAAGAGTATGGAGGAAACGGAAGTCATTCTTTGTAACCATATGACGGCCGTCAACACCGATACCGCCAACTTCAAGTGTTGCCCATACAGGGTCACCGGAGAAGAGGTCATTGTAAGAAGGAATTCTTGCAAACTTGACCATTCTGAACTTCATTACCATATGGTCGATAAGTTCCTGAGCCTCAGACTCTGTAAGTGTACCTGCTTCCAGATCTCTCTGAATGTAGATATCAAGGAATGTGGATACACGTCCAACGGACATTGCAGCACCGTTCTGTGTCTTGATAGCAGCGAGGTAGCCGAAGTACAGCCACTGTACTGCTTCCTTAGCATTCTTAGCGGGCTTGGAAATATCATAGCCGTAGATAGCAGCCATTGCCTTCATGCCCTTAAGAGCCTTGATCTGTTCGGAAAGCTCTTCTCTGAGACGGATAACATCGTCTGTCATTGTGCCGCAGCCTGTGTTAGCCTTGTCAGCTTCCTTCTCAGCTACGAGGATGTCGATACCGTAAAGAGCAACTCTTCTGTAGTCGCCAACGATACGTCCGCGTCCGTATGTATCGGGAAGACCTGTTACAATGTGGGAGTTTCTTGCAGCTCTGATCTCAGGTGTGTAAGCATCGAAAACGCCCTGATTGTGGGTCTTGTGGTATTCATTAAAGATCTGGTCGTACTTGGGGTTAACCTTGTAGCCATAGCTCTCGGCAGCCTGCTGAGCCATCTTGATACCGCCGTAAGGCATGAACGCTCTCTTAAGGGGCTTGTCTGTCTGGAGACCAACTACCTTCTCAAGATCCTTCATTGACTCGTCGATATATCCGGGGCCGTATGCAGTAAGGCTTGTAACTACCTCTGTCTCGCAGTCGAGAACACCGCCCTTCTTTCTTGCTTCGATCTGGAGTGCCTTAAGCTTATCCCAAAGCTTGTTTGTAGCATCTGTAGGACCTGCAAGGAAAGACTCGTCGCCTTCATACTGAGTGTAGTTGTTCTGGATGAAGTCTCTTACATTGATCTCTTCTTTCCAGAGGCGGCCTTCAAAGCCGTTCCATTCAGCACAGTTTCTCATAGTGTATTTACCTCCTGAAAAAATTAATTTAAAATTATCAACTCTGTCTTCTACTTCGCTGCACTTAGCACAATTGGAGTCGTCCGGTCATCCGATGGGTGATCGTTCCGAGCTTGTAGCTTACATGGAGTGATCGTATGGCTGTTACGGTCTAAGGATCGGCTGTAAAAGCTTGATGATCTTATCCTGGGGCATATCCGAAGTAATTCATGCATATTGGAAATGCCGACAAAAAAGCTGCGGTAACCTGTACCTCCCGCAGTCTCACATGTTATGTAAAATGCAGAATCTATTCACGGGCATCATTTTCAATATGTTGAAAATGAACATATATTTTAGGGATCAGCCCGCTAAAAAGTGTTGTAAAGCTTGTTGTTCAAGCTTGACTATCTTTACATATAATAATACAATATTCGGTCTGATTTGTCAAGACCTTTTTAATGCTATTTACAGCAGTAACATTACCGAAAATACATATCTGCCTTTATGCACATTGCATAGGGGTACCCATATATATTGTGTCCGACTGCTGTTCGGATACATATATATAGTATGACGTGTCAAAAATTGCGATTATTATCCTATATGCGAACAGCTCATTCCGAGCCGTGGTCAATGATGCAGTCTGACTTCAGATAGTCTGTGATAACACTATAGCTTTTGTCATATCCTTCAAAAAGAAAGCCCTTCATTCCGAATTGCTCAGCCCCACGGATATTCTTCGGACTGTCATCAATGAAAATGCACTCCTCCGGAATGAGACTGTATTTTTCACATAGCCGCCTGTATATCCTCTCGTCGGGTTTGATAAGCTTCTCATGGCAGGAGAATATTCCCCCATCCATATGCTTTGTAAATTCCAGCACATCGGGTCTCTTTTCCAGCAGATACTCGAAATAATTGGACAGATAGTACACATGATAACCCTGTTTCTTAAGCTCGTCCACCCATGGAACAGCATAGCTCTGCATAACGGGACATTCATCAACATGCTTCATAGCAAATATGATCTGATCTGAACAGCGGGTATCCTCTCTGCCGAACATCTCCATGACCTCATCATAAGGAAGCACTCCCCTGTCAAGCTCGTTCCAGCTTTTGCTTCCCCATGTAGCCGCAGCAACTGCATCGGCAGTACGGTCATCAAAATATCTGCGGAGAAAAGTATCCCAGTCAAATTCGATCATAACCTTACCGATATCAAATATAACATTTCTAACCATACAAACTCCTCAGCCGATTATCTCAAAATAATATTCATCCACAACAGGGATATTCCGTGACTCAATGCTGTCAATGCAGATAAAGCTCTGCCCGTCAAGACCCTTTACAAGCTCCTCAACAGCACGCTCATCGCCCTGAGCCTCCATCTCAACTCTGCCGTCACTGAGATTTCTCACCCAGCCCGTAACGCCAAGGCTCCGTGCAAGATAGCAGGATCTGTAACGAAATCCTACTCCCTGCACGGAACCTGAAAACACCATATGCTTACGAATCATAAACTACTCCGTAACTACGCAGTTTTTACCGCTTTTCTTGCCCTTATATAATCTTTCATCCGCAATGGCGATGATCTCGTCAATGGGAACATCGGCTGCATATTCCGCAACGCCTAACGTCATAGTAACGGAAATAATCTGCCCCTCATGCTCAATAGCCATTGATTCCACACGGTCACGTATACGCTCTGCAACGTTAGCGGCACCGGGCAGCTCGGTATTTCCTGTAAGAATGAGTATCTCCTCACCGCCCCAGCGGCATACACAGTCGAAATCACGGAGCCCGCCCTTGATAACGTCTGCAATAGATTTGAGCACAAGATCTCCGCAGTCATGACCATATGTATCATTGACATGCTTGAAATCATCTATATCACACATAATTACGGAAAATGGCTTTCCGCCGTTCACAGCCTTTTCAAGGCAGACAGCCATGCTTCGCCTGTTCAGCAGACCTGTAAGTGCATCGATATTAGCCATCTGATTAAGCTCTGCATTTCTCTCCGAAAGTACAGAATGGGAGGTCCTGATCTCCACCGTGAACATTATGGAAAAGGCTATCTGAAGTGCAAAGGCACAGAACGCATTAAAGGCATACATTACAGCAGAAGCTGCAGGAGGAGTATAATACATGGGAGGCCGCCCCATTGTAATGAATCGGCAGAAAATGAATGCCACCCCTGAAACTGTTCCCAGCAAAACCGATTGCTTCATCGTAGAAGCTCCGTCGATAGTAAAATGCATATAAAACATTACAGGGATAAACGCAATAATATACATCTGGAATCCGAATTCCCATCCCACCAGATATGTTGCCACAAATGAATGGAGAATGATCTCGATGCTGGTATAATAGTACAGCTCTGCATATTTCTCCCGGACGACTCTTTTTCCTAACAGAAAATATCCTGCTGTGCTGAACATATTAAACACAGCCAAGGGTATTACCTTCAGCCAAAGAAAAACCAGTATCAGGATAAAGTGAACAGCCTCACATCCAAGCTGCACGAATCTGTACTTTGTCTTATGAGCGACTATACCGTCTCCTCTTAATATCTGAGCAAGCTGATTAACGATCAAACTATCACCGCCTGTTGTACGGACCGAAATGCCGAATAAATCTTTAGGTCACCTCTAAAAACCACCGGCTAAAGCCTTGGCACCTCATCTGCTTGCAGATGAGGCACTATGGTTTTTTGAGGTGATCTTTATATTATTTTACAACATTTTTTTGATTTCTTATAGCAGATTTTTTGAACATTTCGCACAATTTAAAATTGTAATTTCCAAAAAATAAAATAATCACAATGTTTATACACTAATTTTATATGCAAATCATACCGATGCTTCCAGATTTCTACAGTCACTCTCATTGTATATTCCGCTCCTACGAACATATGATATGACTGAACCCTTGAAAAAGTGAGAATTTTTTTCATCGGACAAGCTCGGGTTTGCAAAAAAAATATAAAGGAGAATTCCTATGTTTGATAAGATCGCACTTACACTGCTGATAATCGGCGGACTGAACTGGGGTCTTGTAGGAATATTCAGCTTTGACCTGGTTGCATGGCTTTTCGGCGGTGCAGCATCACTTCTCAGCAGGATAATCTACATTCTTGTTGCCCTTTCCGCAGTATGGTGCATAACAATGCTTTTCCGTGACACAAGTACCGCGGAAGCACATGGGCACTGATACGGAGACGCTCCATAGGCAGATCTGAGGGGCAGGATCCGTTCCCCTCAAAGGGAGATCAATACTGGTCTTTGAGCATTCTATAGACAAATCCTTGACTATAGGCTGTGAAGATCGGTATAAACACAGCATTACAAATAATTCGGTACAGTTTTTGCTGCACCGAATTATTTTTGCGTTATTGTAGGTTATTCAATCGGTATTTTCTGATGATCTCACGGTAATTCTTGTAAGCATAGTTAAGGTCAACGTCCTCATCAATTCCGGGAACAGTTCCTGTTTCGCTGTACTGCCACATGTTGAAGTGATGGGTGTAGCTGTCCGCAAGCTTCTCACGGTCTCCCCAGCAGGCTACCCACACATCATAATCCTTGATCTCCTCATATATGAGATTATCATCAAAGAACTTGGCATAGCTGTAGATCATCGCATAATATCCGGCACTTTCAAGCTCCTCCATAAAGGTGGTAACGATATCCGTTACCTGACGCTTTGACATGGTCTTGTAGAAATCCTCTTCAATATCCAGAACAACAGGGTATTCGGGAGAATAGGACTTGATGGCATTCAGGAAATACTTTGCTTCCTTTTTCGCCTCAGATACTGTTCTTGCATATGTATAGTGGTAGAAGCCGTAAGGTATACCGTACTTTTCGCAGCCCTGAACGTTCTGCTTAAGCATGGGGTCCTTGTCCTCGTAGCCGTATGATGCACGTATCATTGCAAAGTCCGCCATGCCGCTGTTTTTTACAAGCTTCCAGTTTATCTCTCCGTTCCACTTGGAAACGTCGATCCCCTTGATTACATCACCGTAAACCGTTATGTAAAGCTCATCATATTTGCCGTTGTCGGTGGTTGCGGTAATGACGCATGTGCCCTCTCCGACACCTGTTACCGTACCCTTTTCGGATACCTTTGCAACACTTGTATCGCTGGATGAATATGTAATGGAGAAAACCGTTCCCTTGGGATATATTTTTCCCTTGAGCTTAGTCTTTTCGCCTACACGAAGCATTGTGGAGTGCTCGTCAAGAACTATTCTTGAAGGCTTCAGATTGCCGTTTTCGTCGTATTCCGGAGCGTCATTCACATTGCTGCCGCCGTCTTCGCCGTTTCCATCAAGCTCAATAACAGTAACGGACAGCTTTACCATAACACCGCTGCCTGCAGTAAGGACGATCCTTGTATTTCCCTTTCCCACCGCAGTGACAAGACCGCTGCTGTCAACAGAAGCAACCGATTTGCTCAGCGTGCGGAATGAAACCGTATCTGTACAGTTCTTGGGGAAAAGACCATATCGTATCTGAAAGGTCTCGCCCTTAACAAGAGTAACGGAGCTATGCTGCAGCTCTATCTCAAGAGCCTTGGACTTATCCAGCTGAGAGGATGACTGAGTATTGCCGGATGCTTCTTCCTCGGAACTGTCATTCTCAGAAGTATCATTCTCCGAAGCTCCGTCTGCGTTGTTGCCTGCGTCTAAATCGGGAGCTGCCTTTACCGTGAGAGTAAATCTGTCCTTGACACCTGAGGAGGCTTTTACTGTAATGAGTGCAGTACCCTCTCCCACAGCTGTGACCTTACCGTCGGAGGATACCTTTGCAACAGATTTGCTGCTTGAACTGTATGTAACAGTATCATCGGACTTAGATGGCTTAAGCCTGTATGTGATGCTGAAGGTATCACCCACATAGACAGTGGATTTAAAGCCCGTAATAGTGACCTCTTCCGCAGGCTTTTTCACGGGACTGCTGTCATTGCCACTGCCGCCGCCGTTATTGTCAGGCTCATCTGAAGCTTCATCGGAAAGGTCACCCACATACTCTTCCTCATCATCCGCCTCAGATGTAACGGGAGGATCGGTGTTGTTATCGTCTGTTTCCTGCCCTGTCGTTCCTCCTGACATAAACTGTGCATAGACATCGGCAGGGTCTGTAAATGCTGACGCTGCAGCACTCATGGTGCTAACCGCAGTCAGAGCTGCAAGCACAACTGCCAGCAGCTTACTCCGTTTTCTTATTGTTATTCTCATCCGGGGTCATCTATCCTTTCTTTTGTTCTGCAAATCTTTATACTGACAATTATATTTCTGTGGATACTGACTGTCAGCTTGGCCGGCTGTTTCTATATATGCCGTATTTTTTATTTTACACAAAATAGCACTTAATGTCAACGAATTTTTCTAATGTTACCGAATTGTGATAATTTACTCCAAAAATTTCACAAACAGCATCATAAAGAATAGGGAAATCTGTAGGCTGTGACCTTCCATTCGCCATCTATCCGTGATATCTCAAACTGTCCTCCGTCAGTATAGCCCATTGTATTGCTCAGCTCGTCGAATTTCTCCTGACGTGAACGGAACACCATTTTGTCCTCATAGATATCCATTCCCGAAAAGGTCAGAGTGCCGAGAGTGGTATCAACAGCTCCGTCGCTTATCATGCCATATAGCTTGCCGTCAATATCGCAGTATTTCTGGGGAGCATTATCAAGGATGCTCTCTGCAAGGCTGTCTGAAAAGGTTTCTCGGAGATAATCAAGGAGATCGCCAACGGAAGCATATCTGCTGTCATCAATGGGAAAATAATACTCCTTTTCGCCATTGTCATCGGTCTTTTCTACATAATTATCATAGTCGGTGATGTTAAATGTATAGGTATTGAAATACTGAGCCGCTGAGTTTGCCGCAGCCCAATAGGCATAGCCGAAATAAAGCGGGTTATCCTCGGAGATCTCCTCATAGCCGCTTACAAGTGCAGGAGTGGAGGTATCAAGAGTTAGAGTATTTATCTTCACCTTGCGTGCGATGCTGTCATGATCCTCGTCCTCATCATCGTCCGGGTCTGCATTTTCATCTACCGTGATACGGCTAATGAATTTGTCCGCTTCGGTATGATAGAGCTGAATAGAATCAAAGCTGCTGATAATATTGTCCCCATCCTCGGTTCGCTCAACTACGTTGATCTCACGGAACGTATTATCCGCTGCAGTATAGAACCTGCTCAGGAACAAGTGCGTATCATCATTCCCGGAGCTTTCCTTACCGTTTTCGGGAGAATACCAGAAGTTGAGCTGGATAATATCGGGTATCTTCCTTTCGTCAATATCATTTGTAATGATATTGACACTGTCCGCTGCATCAGTCTGATATGCAGGGAGCATAGGCAGATAATCGGCTGGAGCAGTTATAATAAAGCTGCTGCTTTCATACCTGTTATTTTCAAGGGTAACTGCGATCTCCTGAGGAGAATCCCCGGGACTTATCGTTATCATGTAATTGGCGTCAATTCCCTTCAGCTCGAATGTATAGCTTTCAAAAGGAGCCTCTGCCTGAGTTTCTGCTGTTTCAGCTGCTGCAGAGCTTTCAGCATATATATTCTTGCCGCTGTACTTATCCTCGCTGCCGGCTTCCTCACCGCTGCATCCGCAGATCATGAGCATGATCGCTGCAATAAGTATATAATTCCACGGTCTGCGTTTCATCTGCGGTTCACCTTTTTTCCGATGTTATTTAGTAAACCACTGAATAAATCACGCCTAAAGGCTTGGCACGCATCTTGCTTGCATTTTTTCCGTCATATTGCACCAAAATTCTGACTTCGCAATATGCATACCAGATTTATTCAGTGATTCCTTAGAATTTGCTCAAAATCAGTATAGCAAATTTTCAATTTATATGCAATTACATTTCCGTTACAAATGCAGCAGCGGAATAATATCGTCAAAAATAACGGAATTTTGTTGAGATAATTATATATTATGTTGACTGTATATATAAATTGTGGTAAAATGTCTACATAGATATCAGAAAGGATGAACCACCTATGGCATATGAGATCGAAAGAAAATTCCTGATAAGCTTTCCGGATGATCCCGAATCGGGATGTGAGAAAAAAATTGATATCGTCCAGACATATCTTAAACGTAACGACCCTGCTCTCCAGAGGAGAGTACGTTCCATGACTGTGAACGGCGAGACCGTATACTATTATACAGAAAAACGTTTTGTTTCCTCCATAACCCGTGAGGAAAACGAAAAAACAATCTCCCGTGAGGAATACGAAGGTCTGCTTCTGGAACGTGACGAGGAGCTTGTGCCTATAATCAAGACAAGACGTGTATATTCATACGGCGGGCTTGTGTTTGAAATGGACAGCTATCCCTTTTCGGACAGTCTTGCAACTATCGAAGCGGAGCTGCCTTCCGAGGACGCAGCCCTTAATATCCCCCCATATTTCCATGTGATAAAGGAGGTCACGGGAGATAAACGCTATTCAAACGCAAATCTTGCATTGAATCAGAAATTCCCGGAATAGTCTGCATTTACAACACATTATTGATAAGGGGTTCGGATAAGCTATGGAAAAATACAAACATAATCTGATTTTTATGCTTTTCGGAGCAGCATTTTCTATTATGGCAGTGGTAATGATACTGATCGCAGTTTCAAACACGGTCAAGTGGAATGATTTCAGGAAAACGGCAGTTGCCACAGATGCAAGGATAACCAATATTCAGGTAAGTAGACAGCATACAGGCAAAAAAACAAAGGTGTACCACGATGTTTACATCACCTATGAATATAACGATGAGGAATATGATGATATGCTCAGCTATTATTCCTCAGGAATGAATGAGGGGGATATTGTGACCATATATGTTGACCCCGAGGATCCACGGAAAAACATGTCAGATCCCGGAATTATCCTGATTATTTCCGCAGTTATGTTTATCGTATTCGGCGGGATCGGGGCAAGCTTTTTCGTATATGAGATACGCAGAGGCATTTACATAAACAGACTTATCAGAGATGATAAATACGTTTTTGCTGAGTATACAAGGGAAGAGCCTTCTGATCTCACAGTAAATAAGGTTAGGTACAACCAATCAGTTTTTACATATGATGACGGATACGGACGTGCATTAAGCTTTACAAGCCGGCCACACCACCCATCCGAACTGGCCTATGCTCCGGGAGAATCCATGAAGGTATATGTAGATATGGAAAATGATCCGAAAAAACATTATGTTTCGGAAGTAAAGTAAAAGAAAAATCGGGCTGTGACTCCACGACCCGATTTTATATTTATCCATGTTAAATTACAATAAATTTCCTGCGGAAAATTACTCCTCTTCTTCGTGAACAGGCTTGGTAACTTCAACCCCCAGCTGTGCTGCCAGATCATCTATCTGTGCCTGAAGATCATCTATCTGCTGCTGATATGCGGCTTCCTTTGCAGCCTCAGCCTTTTCTATCTTCTTTGTTGCAGCAAGATTGATGGAAAATACTGCAGTTACGACGATGGAAAATACTGTAAGGAAAGCAGTAAGAGGATTGAGCCAGCCCTTCTTTTCCTCCTTTTCCTTGATGAAAGGAGCAATGCTTGTATGTGCAAGAGCCTTGTCAAGAGCGAAGTAAAGAGGAACGGAAATAACAACAGCAAGGATACCATTGATGGTGGAAGTTACTGCATTTGTACCCACTGCAGCCCATGCCTCAGCAGAGTTTCCTCCCAGGATAAGTACTGTGAAATAAGACTTTACAAGGTAAAGAATGATATATACCAGCTGTCCGAGAACAGCGGCAAGAACTACAGCCTTCTTTTCGCTGCCCCCATGCTTTCTGACATGACCTGCGGTAAAGCCCATAGCAAATTTTGAGAAGAACGTATATGGTGCGGAAACTACGTATACAGGGTCAAAAAGATCATACAGTGCAGCACCGATTCCCGATGCAAGTCCGCCCTTCATCCGTCCGAACAGCAGACCTGCCAGCAGACACATTGAATTGCCAAGATGTATCCTTGTAGTAAGAAACGCTCCGCTGGGTATCTTGATAGAAAGGTAATTCCCAAGATAAACCAATGCAGACATAAGTCCGACTATTACTGCCGCCATCAGCTTCTTATTCTTTACGGCAGTATTATTTGTATTGCTCATAGTGTTTTCCCCTCCGAAAATCAATATATAGTTAATGGTACTACTATAAAAGCAGAAAATCAAATAGTAAACTTATCAGGTAAATTGTTACATCAATGTGCAGTATAACAAACATATCATCTTATTTCTGCAATCAAAGCAGCATATTTAACAAGAGAATTATACCTATTCACATAACAGAAAGGCAGCAGAGAGAAAAATGCACATTTATCCGCAGCTGATATCTGCAGGTATATGTGCATTTCCACAAAACTATGTTTATGGTTTCTGCTCCAGTTCGAGGAGATATTCTTTCACCTCTATGCCTCCTGCATATCCTGTAACAGACCCGTCCGAACCGACTATCCTATGACAGGGAACGATAATCGCTAAAGGATTTCTGTGACAAGCCTGACCCACTGCTCTCATTCCTCCGGGACAGCCAATCATCTCGGCAATGTCCTTGTATGAAGCAGTTTTCCCGTATGGAACAGAAAGCATGGCATTCCTGACCCTACCGCTGAATTCGGTCACGGGAGCAGCTAAGGGGAGCTGAAATACTCTCCGCCTGCCTTCAAAATACTCTCTCAGCTGACGACACGCCTCCATACTAACAGGATTCTCTTCCATTCCCTCAACCAGACCATAGCATACCTCCGAAACGGCATCCTCCGTGCAGATGACCGTCATGAGGAATGGTTCGGTTATCACCGATGCAAACATGATATCACTCCATAAAAACAGAGCGGAAGAAACTCTTCCGCTCTGTAAAGCTCAATATGTAATCAAATTAGTTGTTGATGAGCTTGTCTTCACCGTTCCAGCTGTAAAGCTTACGGATCTCCTCGCCTACAACCTCGGAAGGATGCTCAGCGTGGAGCTTACGCATAGCATTGAAGTGAACCTGTCTGCCTGCAGGAGACATATCGAGAAGGAATTCCTTTGCGAAGGAACCGTCCTGGATATCCGAAAGAACCTTCTTCATAGCCTTCTTTGTTTCCTCTGTAATGATCTTAGGACCTGTGATGTAGTCGCCGTACTCAGCTGTGTTGGAGATGGAGT